>JBARBX010000709.1:0-1679 GCA_049793535.1 Steroidobacteraceae bacterium
CGCCGCGGCGGGCGATCGCCCACGCTCGGCACTTCGATGGTCTCGTCCGGATTCGCGAGCTGCGACAGGGCGCACGCGTACTTGATCTTGATGTCCTCGGCGTACTGCGTCGGCGTGCGCATGGACACCGCGATGTCGTTGGTCACCTGATCGCCGGCGATCGGAATCACCGCCGTGTGCCGGATGGCACCGCCGCCGAATACCGCGATGTCGGTGGTGCCGCCGCCGATGTCGACCACGCACACCCCCAGATCCTTTTCATCCTCCGTGAGCACCGCGTAGCTCGAGGCGAGCTGTTCCAGAACGATGTCGTCGACGGCGAGGCCGCAGCGCTGCACGCACTTGACGATGTTCTGCGCGGCGCTGTCGGCGCCGGTGACGATATGCACCTTGGCCTCGAGGCGCACCCCCGACATGCCGATCGGATCGCGGATGCCCTCCTGGCTGTCGATGATGTATTCCTGCGGCAGCACGTGCAGGATCTTCTGATCGGCGGGGATGGCGACGGCCTTGGCCGCGTCGATCACGCGCTCGACATCGCCCTGCACCACCTCCTTGTCCTTGATGGCGACGATGCCGTGCGAATTGAGGCTGCGCACGTGGCTGCCGGCGATGCCGGCGTACACCGAGTGTATTTCGCAGCCGGCCATCAGCTCGGCCTCTTCCACGGCGCGCTGAATGGACTGCACCGTGGATTCGATATTGACCACCACGCCCTTCTTCAGGCCGCGCGAGGGATGGCTGCCGATGCCGATGATCTCCAACGCGCCGTCGGCCTTGATTTCTCCCACGATGGCGACGACTTTGCTGGTACCGATGTCCAGGCCCACCAATAAATTTCGATCGGAACGCTTAGCCATGTCTTTGATGAATTCCTTCAGGCATCGGTGTCGTCGCCGCGCTTCGGCGGCACCGCTGCCGGTGCCGCCGCATTTCGCCAGCCGATGGCGAAGCCATTGGAGTAGCGCATGTCGACGTAGTTGATTTCGTTCAGGCGATGCGCAATGACCTGCGACGCCGTGCGGATGAAGCGATCGATGCGTTCATCGACGTCGCGTCTTCCCAGGCGAACCGTCACTCCGCTGTCGAGATCCATCTCCCAGGCGCCGCGCTCATCGAGACGCAGCGCCGCGATGCGCATGCCCGCCTCGAGCATATGTCCCTGGATCGCGAGATAACGCTGCGCCACCTGCGATTCGCTGCCCTCGGGGCCGCTCAGGCGCGGCAATTCCGCCGGAACATGCGCGGCCGCCTTCACGAACAGCTCGCCGCGCGTATTCAAGAGGCCCGACTCGCCCCAGCGCGCCGCCGCGGTTTGCTCGATCACGGTCACATGCAGGCTGTTGGGCCAGCGGCGCTGAATGCGCGCGTGGTCCACCCAGGGCAGCGCCTCGACCGCGCGCTGAATGGCGTCGAGGTCCACGGACATGAAGCCCGACTGGCTGAACGGCGCCACGGCTTTTTCGATCTGGCCGGGCGAGACGCGTTGAAAGCTGCCGTCCATCGATATGACGCGCAGCGGCCGGTCGAGCGCCCAGGTCAGCGCGCCGAGGCCCGCCACCAGCACCAGGAGCTGCGCGGCGCGGCGCGCGTAGCTGCGCCATTCCACCACGAAGGTGGGCCATTTCCACTGCGGCTTCTCCACCTTGGGCTTGTTCTTGAATCGATTGCGGCGCAGG
>JBARBX010000710.1:0-1590 GCA_049793535.1 Steroidobacteraceae bacterium
GATTATACGGGGGCGGAAGGCAGATCGGGGGCGGGAGGCACCTCGGGGGCCGAGGGCACATCCGGGGCGGAAGGCAGATCGTCGCGGCGAATCATCTCTCCGGCGAGCGCGAGGTAGGCGAGAGCGCCGCGCGATTCCTTGTCGTGGAACAGCACGGGCTTGCCGAAACTCGGAGCCTCGGCCAAGCGCACATTGCGAGGAATCACGGTGCGAAACACCTTGGCGCCGAAATGCTGGATCAACTGCGCCGACACCTCGTTCGCGAGGTTGTTGCGCGGGTCGAACATGGTGCGCAGCAGCCCTTCGATTTCCAGGTCCGGATTGATGCTGCCCCGAATCTGTTCGATGGTTTGCACCAAGGAGCTCAGGCCCTCCAAGGCGTAGTACTCGCATTGCATGGGCACCATCACCGAATCCGCCGCCACCAGGGCGTTCAACGTCAGCATGTTGAGCGCCGGCGGGCAATCGATCAGGATCACGTCGAAGTCTTCGCGTATCGGCTTCAGCGCATTGCGCAATTTGAATTCCCGGCCCGTGATCATGCCCAGCAGCCGAACCTCGGCCGCGGTGAGATCCTGATTGGACGGCAGGAGCATGAAGCCGCCGTACTCGACCGGCACCAACGCTTCCATCGCCGCACACTCGCCCAGCATCACGTCGCAGCTGGTGCGCGGTTGCGCGTGCTTGTCGATTCCGCATCCCATGGTGGCGTTGCCCTGCGGATCGAGATCGATCAGCAGCACGCGCCGTTTGGTGGCCGTCAGGGAGGCGGCCAGATTGACCGCGGTGGTGGTCTTTCCGACTCCGCCCTTTTGATTCGCGACTGCGATGACCCGCTTCATAGTGTTCACAGGCCCTTGGCCCTCGACAGTTCCACAAGATGCCGCTCGTCGTCCAGTCCCGGCACCTTGAGCCGATGCACCGCGAGCACTCGAAAGGACTTGGGCAGGGCGGAGATTTCCTCCTCCGGCCGCTTTCCCTTCATCGCCAGCAGCCGCCCCCCCGGGGCGCACAAATGCCCGGCATAGGCGGCGAAATCGGCCAGTGACGATAGAGCCCGCGCCGTCACTGTATCGAAAAGTTCGAATGGCCTATAGCTTTCCGCACGCGCGTGCACCACTTGCACATTGTCGCACCCCAGAATCTGGGCGGTTCGCTCGACGAAGCGGGCCTTTTTGCCCGTGGCCTCGATCAGGGTGAAGCGCCGCCGCGAATCGACGATGGCGAGCGGCAGCCCCGGGAAGCCCGCCCCGGTGCCGACATCGGCGACGCGGGCGCCGCGCAGATAGGGTTCGAGGCTCAGGCTGTCGAGCACATGCTTGCGCAGCATACTTAAGCGATCGCGAATGGCCGTCAAGTTGAATTGCGCGTTGCCCAGCTCGAGCTCGTCCACGAGTCTGAGCAGGATCTCGCAGCCGGAGGAGTTCAACGCCACTCCTAAGTCGCGCGCGCCCGCGGCCAGCAATTCCCGTTCGGATTCTCGGTTCACGAACGGCCCCTATCTCAAGTCTCGGGAAGGCCGTCGAGGACGATCGACAAGGTCGCCTCCTCATCGAGGCGGGCATCGAATCGAACGGCGCCGTCGCTGCC
>JBARBX010000711.1:0-5278 GCA_049793535.1 Steroidobacteraceae bacterium
TCGTAGGCCAGGTAGCCTTCGATGAAATCATCGATGCCGCGCAACGACAGGCGGTGTTGCGCGCCGACCGGATTGCCCAAATAATCGCGCTGCATGGGTCCGATGATACCGGAGCAGATCAATGAACGAAGAAGTGCAGGTGGTGTGCGGGCATTGCGACTCGGTGGTCCGCTTGCCGGGCGCGCGATTGAAGGATGGTCCACGCTGCCCGAAGTGCCGCCATCCGCTGTTCGAGGGCAAGCCGATCGAGCTGACCGAGGCGAATTTCGACCGGCATCTGGCCCGCGGCGATCTGCCCCTGGTCGTGGATTTCTGGGCGCCCTGGTGCGGCCCGTGCATAGCCATGGCCCCCTACTACGAAAAGGCGGCCGGCCAACTCGAACCCGCTTGGCGTTTCGCGAAATTGAATACCCAGGACGAACCGGCGCCGGCCGGGCGCTTCAACATCCGCAGCATTCCGACGCTGATCGCCTTTCGCGCGGGCCAGGAAATCGCCCGCCAATCGGGGGCGATGGACACGGACAGGCTGACCCGCTGGCTGAGCTCTCTCTAACAGGCTCCTAAGTCTTGCGGAACACCAGCACGAAGCGATCCGTCTTACCGAGCGCCGGACCCTTGTAGCTGATGAGGTCGCGTGCATCGTCGGGCCTTCGCAGCACATCGCTCTTCGCCACGACCTTGAATCCGCGCGCTTCGAAGTCCTTGACCGCGTAACTCTCCTCGATGCGATGCAGGCCGGATGCGGCGCTGTGGCCGGTGCCCGCCCTGGCCGAATGATCCACCAACAGAAGGATGCCCCCCGGCTTCAGCGCGCGCGCCAACTGATCCAGCACACCCGCGGTATCGATCCTCGGCCAAAGGCCCCCCGTCGCGCCGCCCGAATCGACCCAGTACAAATCGTGATACACCTTGATCAGAAAGACGGCGTCGAGGCTATGAGCCTTGAGATTCATGTCATTGAGGTCGAGCGTCTCGTGCTCCACATTGCTCAGCCGATTCGAGGCCAGGCGCGCCTGCAGCGGCCCTTCGCCCCAATGATCGAAGGCGGCGTTGTTGATCATGAACACCCTGCCTTTCGGCCCCACCACGTAGCTCGCAAGCTCGCTGTAGTAGCCGTCGCCCGCCAGCACATCGGCGACCTGCATGCCGGACTTGATGCCGGAGAGCCGCAGAATATCCGCGGGGTGATCCAGGGGATCGCGCTTCAAATCCGCGGCGCTGCGCCCCGCGTGCGCCACCGCGGCGTCGTAGACATCCGCCGCTTTGGCATGGGCGAAGGTCAGCAGGCACAGCATGCAAAGCAGCAGGGGGTTGCGAGTCATTGCGGTTCTCCCGTCTAGAGTGGCGGCGCCGCCGGCTGATGCGCCTTGATCATGAGCAACGCGATCAGGGTCACGAGCCCGGCGGCCGACAGATAATACCCGACATAGGCCACGCCGAAATGCGTCGCCAACCACGTGGCGATCGGGGGCGCCAGCGAGGCACCCAGTATTCCCGCGAGATTGAAGGACAGGGAAGTGCCCGTGTAGCGCACCGCGGTGGGAAACAGGTTTGCGAGGGCGCTGCCCAGCGGACCGTACGTCAGGCCGCTGAGCGCGAAGCCCAGTACCAGGAACGCGAAGGCACCGGTCATTCCATGGCCTCCGAACAGCGGCTTGAATGCGAACCCGAAGGCGATGATCAAGAGCGTCGCGATCAGCAGCACGGTCAGTTCGCCGATGCGATCGGCGATGATGGCGGAAAACGGTATGGTCAATCCGAAGAACAGCACGGCCCCCATTTGTAGAATCAAGAACTGCTGGCGGCCGATTCCCAAGGAGCCGGTGGCCCAGCCCAGCGCGAATACCGTCGACAGATAGAACACGACGAAGGTGGTGGTCGAACCCAGGGTGCCCAACAGGAGCTCCCGGGGATATTTCGCGAACACCACCAGGAAGGGTACGCGCACCCGTTCGCCGAGCGCGAGACTGCGCTTGAAGGCCGGGGTTTCGACCAGCTGTAAGCGCACATACAACCCCACCAACACCAGCACGGCGCTCGCCAGAAACGGCACGCGCCATCCCCAGCCGAAAAGTTGCGTTTCAGTCAGGTTGTTGCTCATCAGCAGAAACACACCGGTGGAGCACAGGAACCCCAGGGGAGCGCCGAGCTGCGGAAAGCATCCGTACCAGGCGCGCTTGCCGGGCGGCGCGTTTTCCGTCGCCAGCAGCACCGCTCCGCCCCATTCGCCTCCCAATCCCACCCCCTGCCCCAGTCTGCACAGTGCGAGCAATCCGGCGGCGGTCGCACCGATGGAGGCGTAGGTCGGCAGCAAGCCGATGCACACCGTTGAAATGCCCATGGTCAGGAGAGCGGTGACCAGAGTCGCCTTGCGTCCGATGCGGTCGCCGAAATGCCCGAACAAGGCCGACCCGACCGGGCGCGCAAAGAACGCCAGCGCGAAGGTGGCGAACGACTGGAGCAACGCGGTCGCCGGGTCGCCCTTGGGAAAGAACAGGCGCGGGAATACCAGCACGGCGGCGGTGGCGTAAATGTAGAAGTCGAAGAATTCGATGGTCGTCCCGACCAGGCTCGCAAACAGGATGCGGCGCGTTTGCGGCCCATCGGGCCGTGGTATCGAGTCGGGCAAGGGATGGCTCCATCATGGTTCTGGCGACAGCGGACTATAATGATCGTGCGATGCACATCAAATCCAGCGATTTTCGGGTACGGGCCAAAGAGCGGGTCGACCTCAAGAAATGGCCGACGCTCGTGGAGCCCGTGTACCAGACGAACGAGCAATATCAGGCACTGTTGGGCAAGCACATCAAGGCGCTCAGCGCGCAGCAGGAATTGCTCTACGCCTCGAGCCGTTACGCCCTGCTGCTGATTTTCCAGGCCATGGATGCAGCCGGAAAAGACGGCGCCATCGCGCACGTGATGTCCGGGGTCAACCCGCAGGGCTGCGAGGTTTTCAGCTTCAAGCATCCGAGCGCCGCCGAACTAAAGCACGATTTCCTCTGGCGCACCACGCGCAGCTTGCCCGAGCGAGGGCGGATCGGCATTTTCAACCGCTCCTACTACGAGGAGGTGCTGATCGCCCGGGTGCATCCGCAGATTCTGAGCGCCGAGGGCCTGCCGGACAGGCCGGCGGACGATGAGTCCGTCTGGCATGATCGATATCGCTCCATCGTGAATCTGGAGACGCACCTGCACCGCAACGGTACGCGGATTGTCAAATTCTTCCTGCACCTATCCAAGGAAGAACAGCGCAAACGGTTCATCGACCGTATCGACAAGCCCGAAAAGAACTGGAAATTCAGCCTGGCGGACATCGAGGAGCGACAGTACTGGAAGGACTACATGCGGGCGTACGCAAAGTGTCTCAGTGCGACCAGCACCGAGCAGTCGCCTTGGTACGTCGTGCCGGCCGACGACAAACAGAACGCCCGCCTGATCGTCTCCAGAATTCTGCTCGATACCGTCGAGAAGCTCGAATTGAGCTATCCGAAGACCACGCCCGCGCGCCGGCGCGAATTACAGGCGCTGCGCAAGAAGTTGAGCAAGTGAGCGCCTGCCACGAGCGCGATGCGTATCTTTGCGTCGCAGAAGTCAGGGCTTGCGGGCGCCCACGACGATCAGCACCACTCCCACCGCGACGGCCGCTCCGCCCGCCCAGGGTGGGATCGCATGTTCCTGCGACACCTTCGCCTCGACATCGCCGATTTTGAACACGCTTTTCTCGCTCGAATACGTCGGACTCTTGATGAGAACGAAGAGTCCGCCGGCGATCAGCAGGGCGCCGACGATTTGCAGAACTCGCATGTCACACCTCCAGGAGCCTCTCCGAGTATTCCGCGTGAGCCGCGGCACGGGGATTACTCGGTCTAATCCAGCGCCGGCGGTCCGGCGACCGTAGTCAATGTAGCAGTAACTGCCAGGACCGTGATCCCCAACCACATTTCAAGGCGGATGGAGCTGCGCAAACTTCGCACCGCTTCAACATCGCCCGCCTTGACACGCGGCGTCAAGCGCAGCTTGTTGAAGGCGGCGAGACACAACAGTCCGGCGACGAAGGCAAGCTTGAGGGCGATGGTGCGGCCATAGGTGCTGCGCCACAATTCGGCGACGCCGCCGAGCAGCAGCCACAACAGGGGTGCGGCCGCGGCGATCAAACCCGCGACCACGACAACCGCCACCGCGCTGAACCGCTCCGCCGCCGCGGCGAGTCGCGAAACATTGCCTTCGCGCGCGAGCATACCTAAGGGCGCCAGCGCACCCAACCAGAAGGCGACGCCCAGAAGATGCGCGCCGAGCAGCAGAACGGGGATTGCACGTGGACTCAAGGATTGCGCGTGTCCGGTCCAGGCGAAGGATGTCGCCGCCATCGCGGCGCCGAGCAATCCCCATGCGGCCGGACGCTGCATCAGCATTGCGAGCGCCGCGACTGCGAGACCGACGGCGCGAATCTCGAGGGCACGCCCTTCGCCGGCCTGCCAGACCATGCGGATGAGAGAGCCGTCCCACATTCCCGCGGCCTCGCCGCTCATCGAACCCGCCGTCATCACAATGTGCGCCGCGCCGGCGGCAACGGCGAGGGCAGCGAAGGCAAGGACGAGCTGCCGGATTTTCCGCAGCTCCGCGTTCGCGATGAGGCTACCCGCGTAACCGATAAAGAATACCGCCCCCGCGGCGCCGAGCGTACCCGCGTAACCCAGGGTCTTGACCCCGATCAGCGCCGCGGCCCACAGGTTCTGCGTCAAGGCCCGGCCTCAGTGGGCCGCGGCGGCCGGCACAATGGTGAACGAGAAGGTTCCTTGGGTGGCGTGCCCGTCGTCCGCGGCCAGGACGCTCCACCGCACTTGGTATTTGCCGGGCGCGAGCGCGGGCAGGGCCACCGTGACCTGCGAGGCGGCCGGCGCGCTGCGATCGACGGCGACCGGAATTTGCCGCCCATCGGCGGCCACGGACAGCACCGCCAGCCGGACAGCTTCGTTGAAAGTCAGAGTCACTGATTTCGGCGCGACGCTGAGCTCCGCATCGGCGGCCGGCAGAGTGCTGCGCAATTTGGCATGCCCGAAGGCCGGCCCGGCCAGAATCATTCCGGCGACGGCCATGGCCGTGAATCCACGCTTGATCATGTTCGACCCCCGATGCTCTGTGATTGACTACAAAAGCCTACCTCATCGTGCGCGGTTCGCGTGTTTTAATCCCTGCTCAGTGGTATGTTTTACCCTGTGATGAGGCCGAATCGAACATTCAGGGCTGCGTTGGCGCTGCTGTTTGCGCTGCTGCTGCC
>JBARBX010000712.1:0-2679 GCA_049793535.1 Steroidobacteraceae bacterium
CGGTTCCGCCTTCAACGCCGTCGCGATTCGATCGCCGATGCCGTCCAGGGTATCCAAATCCTCGCCGAAAACCTTGACGGCAATCTGTGCGGTGCTTCCGGTCAAGCTTTCGCTGATGCGGTCGCCCAGGAAAGTGACCACTTCGCTCTGTATGCCCGAATACTTGGCCAGGATCGCCCGCAAGTCGTCCTGGGCGCGGGCCTCATCGATGGAGGCATTCGCTTTGAGCTCGACGTGAAATTCGCTCTGATGCGGACCCCAGGTATCCTCGCCCAGTTCGGCGCGGCCCACCTGCTGTTCGATGGTCGCGACGTAGGGCAGCCGCAGCACGTCGGCGCAGACGCGCCGGCCCATGTCGAGCATTTCGTGCAGCGAGGTCCCGGGTATTGAGCTCACCACCTGCATCACGAAGTGGCCTTCGCGAAAGTCGGGCATGAACGTGCCGCCGAGGAAGGGCAGCGCCGCGGCGGCCGCGATGCACGCGGCGATGAGCGCGCCCCCAACCAGCGCCAGGTGCCCGGCGACCCATTGAACGGCGCGAACCTGGCGCCCTTTGATCCAGGCCAACCACCGCGAATCGCTGTGCAAGTCGCGGTCCCGCAGCAACAGTGCGCACATGGCCGGGGTCGCCGTCATCGCCACGAGCAGCGAAGCCGTCACCGCCAGTATGAACGCCAACCCCAAGGGCCCCACGAAATGACCCTGCACGCTGGTGGTGAACAGTTCCGGCAGGAAGACCGCGATCACGACCAGGGTGGCGTAGATGACCGGTCCGCGAACTTCGAGGGATGCTTCGCGGATGACATCCAGTCGCGGCAGAGGCTTTAAGCTCGACGCATTGGCACGCATGCGCCGCATGATGTTCTCGATCCCGACGATGGCATCGTCGACCAGGACTCCGAGGGCGACGGCGAAGCCTCCCAGCGTCATCGTATTCAGAGTGTGCCCCATGCGGTCGAGGACCAGCACGGCCGCGAGCAGCGAGAGAGGAATTGCGGCAAAGGCGATCAGCGCGGCGCGCACGTCGCGCAGGAACAGGTACAGCACCGCGAGGATCAGCAGCGCGGCGATGGTCAATGAATGCTCGAGATCGCCGAGTGCGCGCTCGATGAAGTTCGCCGGACGATGCAGTGCGGGGTACACGGTGATGCCCTGCGCCTTCAAGGCCGGAGTGAGATTCGCAAGGGCCCGTTCGACGTCCAAGGTCACTGACAGGGTGTTGGCGCCGTACTGGCTGGCGAGCGACAGCAACACCCCGGGCTTGCCCATGATCAAGGAGTCACCCGATCGCAATGCCGGAGCCTCCTTCACCTCCGCCACATCGCGCACCAACACCGGCACGCCATTGCGCACGGCGATGACGGCTTGAGCGATGGTGGTGAGATCCGGGGTTGGGGTCGGCGACCTCAACAACACGCGTTGGGCCTCGAGGTCGATGAAGCCCGCGCCATGCAGCGCGAGCGCTCCCCGGGCAGCGTCCGCCACCTCGAGCAGTGTGATGTGATAGCTCGAGAGCTTATTCGGGTCGGGCTGAATCTGGATCTGCCGCACGTCGCCGCCGAACACGATGGCGTGCGCCACCCCGGGCACGGCGAGCAAGCGCGGCTTGATGACCCAATCGGCGGCATCGCGCAACGCATAGCCGTCCACCTTGTCGGATAGGAGTCCGATCTTGAGCAGGTCCATGGTGCTCGACACCAGAGGGGACAGCTTGGGCGTGCCGACTCCCGACGGCAGAGTGGTGCCGATCTCGGACAAGCGTTCGGATATTCCCTGGCGCGCCACGTGAACATCGACTTTGTCGTTGAACGTGATGGTCACCACCGACAAGCCCGGTATCGACTCGGAACGCAGCGTGGCCAAACCGGCGGCGCCGTTGACGGCGCTCTCGATGCGCTTGGTCACGAGTTCTTCCACCTGTTGCGGCGCGAATCCGGGCGCCTCGGTCTGGATATCGACCTGCGAGGGAACGAACTCCGGAAATACGTCCAGCCGCGCGCGCGCGGCCCCCAAGCCGCCCAGGATCAGGGCCAGCAGCGACAATGCCGTCGCGATGCCGTAGTGGCGTACGCACAGGGATACCAGCCCCCGCATCGCCTACTCCGCTTCCGCGCCGGGATTGGTTTGGCGCGCGAGCAGCAAGCCGGCCGCGGAGGTTACGACCGCATCGCCGGGCTTGATGGCGTCCTTGGCGAAGTATCCGTCGGCCATTGGCCGGCTGATATCGAGCGGCACGCGCGTGAAGACGCCGGGTCGCCGAACGACATAGCACCAATATTTGCCCTCGCTCAACACGACGGCGGAGGCCGGCACGAGTATGCCGGCTTCGGCCGGCTGGGAACCCTCCTCCCCGGTTGCCCACGCCAGGAGGCGTTCGCCTTCTCCCACATCGGTGCGCCGAAGCAAGACGAAGAAGCTGCGGCCGGGCAGGTTCAAGTCGGCCGGAGCGTCCCAGACGGGGTGCGCCGCCCATTTTTCGCTTGCCGGTGGCGCATCGAGGCGCGCGATGCGCAAGGTGGCCGGAGCCGCGCCATTCAAGGCGCCGAGCGGAAAGGTGACGCGCAACAGTTTGCTGCGGCCCGCGGCCAGGTCGGCGAGCACTGGATCGTCGTCGTGCCCGGCCCACGGCGGCTTAAGGCCGAGAACCGCGGACGCCTTGGCCTGCGCGAGCCGCAGTGC
>JBARBX010000713.1:0-4029 GCA_049793535.1 Steroidobacteraceae bacterium
CATCCACACCTCCTCACCCTCCACGGCCGTTGCGACGCTCGTCACCCGGCATCCAACCGAGGTCAGCTGGCTCTCGATGATCCGGCGATTGGTCGGGTGATCGTCGATCACCAGCACCCGACAATCCTCCAGGTCCGTCGACTCAGCCGGCACGTTGAACGCCGGGACCTCGGGCAGCGCGATTTCAAACCAAAAACACGAGCCGGCGCCCATCGTGCTGTCGACCCCGATCGTTCCATTCATCAATTCGACCAGGCGGCGGCAGATTGAAAGGCCGAGACCGGTTCCCCCGAAGCGCCGGGTCATCGAGGCATCCGCCTGGCTGAAGGGCATGAAAAGCCGTGCGCGCTGTTCGGCCGTGAGACCCACGCCGGTATCGGAAATCTCGATGCGCAGGCCCACGCTTCCGTCCGTCACTGCCCGCCGGCGCACGCAGAGCCGCACTTCACCCTTCGCGGTGAATTTGATGGCGTTGCTCAGCAAATTGAGGATGACCTGCCGCAGGCGGGTCGGGTCGCCGCGCATGCCCCGCGGCAATGCCGGATCCACATCGACCATGAGCTCGATGTTTTTTTCCGCGCTGCGTAGCGCCACGGCGTCGATCGATTGTTCGACGAGCGAGAACAGGTCGAAGTCGATCTGTTCCAGGGTCATTTGACCCGCTTCGATCTTCGAGAAGTCCAATACGTCGTTCAGGACGGCGAGCAGCGATTCGCCGCTGGAGCGTGCGATCTCGGCCAGTTCGTGCTGCTCCTTGGTCAGTTCGGTGTCGAGCAGAAGCCCGGTCATTCCGATCACGCCATTGAGCGGGGTGCGGATTTCGTGGCTCATGTTCGCGAGGAATTCACTCTTTGCGCGGTTCGCCGCCTCGGCCGCTTCCTTGGCGGCACGGAGTTGCTCCTGCGCATGCTTGCTCGACGTGACGTCGCCAACGTAGCCGTTCCATTCGGCGCTGCCGTCCTCGCTCAATCTGCAGACGGCGTCGCCCTCGACCCAGCCAATGCTGCCGTCGGGACGCACGATCCGATGTGCGATGTGCCAGGGCTGAAGCGCCTGCCGTGCGCGGCGCCTCGACGCCACGTTTGACTCGCGGTCGTCGGGGTGGGTGATTTCGATCAGCGCGGCCGAATTGCCCATGAGATCCTTCGCGGACAGTCCGTAAACCGGGAGCACGCCGGGGCTCACGTACTGGAATTCGGTTTTTCCATCCCGGTCGACCCGCAGTTGAAATATCATCCCCGGCACATGGTCCGCGACCATGGCGAGCCGCTGACTGGCCAGCTCGCGCTGCGCCTCCGCGAGCTTGTGTTCGGTGATGTCGAACTGCACGCCGAACATGCGCGACGGCCTGCCGTCCGCCGAGCGCTCGACGACGCCGACCGCGCTGAGAAACCACTTCCAGGTTCCGTCTCGTGCGCGCATTCGGTGCTGGCCGCGGTAGAGGTCGGTCTTCCCGGCGACGATGTCCTGGATGCCGCGGTCGTTGGCGGCGCGGTCTTCGGCATGGAACAGATTCCGCAGCCACCCAATATCGAGGCCATGCTTCTGCGGCAGGTAACCGAGCGATGCGAAGAACACCGAGTTCGCCTCGACGGCATTGGTGGTGGCGTCCAATTCCCAAGTGCCGATATTGCCGCCTTCGATCATGGTCAGAACGCGGCTCTGATCGCGCCGCGTGGCCTCGCGCTTCAAGACCTCGGTGGTCACGTCGGTCTGAATGCACGCCCATCCCTGCAGGTTGCCGCGCGCGTCCAGCAAAGGTTGCGCGTCCGTATCGAGCCACCACTGCCGGCCGTTCTTGCTGCGCACGAGAATCTCGAATCGAACGCCCCGGACCGCCGCGAAGGCTTCGCGAACCTGCCTGACGGTGTCGGCATTGGTGCGTTCGAAGTAGATGAGCTCGCTGACCTTCTCGCCCAGGACCTCGTTAATGTCGTAGCCGGTCATCCTGGTGAAGCTGTCGTTGACCCATATCAGCCGGCGTTGTGAGTCGCTGATCGTGACGCCATAGCCGGTATTGCGAGTGGCCATGGTCAGCCACTCGGCGATGCTGTCAGGGGTTATCTTTGAGGCGGGCCTCGGGTCGCCGGCAGCGAGCAGAATCCCGCCCCAGGGTACTGCGACAAGCAGCGCGAGCGCGGCGGCGAGCGCCCAGTGCGCGGCGACACTCGCGGGGTCATGGTGAGACCAAAGTCCGGATACGAGGACCGTACAGAGAAGCCCGGCGCCCACCAGCCAAATGCCCCGCGCGGAGCCCTCGCCGCGCAAGGCCGCGCGCACCCGCAGCAGCGAACTTGGGTCGGTTCTCATTCGCTGCTATCGGCGGAAATAGCGATTACTTGACGGTGGTGCTTGCGGCACCGCACAACGCCTACGGGAGCTGAATCCCGCCGAAGCGCTGCATCACCGATGCATCCGGCGCCGGCAATGGCCCATCGATTCGAGCCGCAACCCGCGACACGTAGGTCTCGGAGCTCTCGAACACGCGCGTATATATCTCCCGGCACAGCGCCGCGGCCCGCGCTCCCGGCCAATCCGCCGGCAGCAGCCGCAATGGCAGCAGCGGATCGCGCAGGTGGAGGCGACGGTATTCATGGATGAGCAGAGTGCGCACGATGAAGTTCGCCTCATAATCGCTTGCGCGCGCTCCGCGCAGCGCCTCGAGCACGAGTTCGAAGCGATTCACGAACCGCTGATAGCGCAGTCCGAGATCACCGAGGTCCCAGCCCAGGGTGACGAGGCGCTGTGGAGCATCGTCGTCGGCCAGATTGGCGTCGAACACCATGGCCTTGGAGAGGGGTCCGGCGTGCAGCTGCGACCGCAGCGAATGCGAATCGAGTTCCGGATGAGCGAAAACATTGGCGGCGATCTCGCCGAATCCCCGCCAAGTCAATTCTTCCTTGAGTTCCTTTCTCTGCGCAGCGCGCACGGGCGGCAGGACGATCAAGGTCCAGCGCCCGGACCATGCGCTGTCGGGTTCACCGTAAATGCGTTTCGTAGCCTCGGCGAAGCGCGCGCGCCCGTCATGCGACAGTCGATATTCGCTGAGTTTTCCGGCGCGCCGCCCCTCGAGCCAGCCCTCCTTGGCCAGGCGCACGGTCGCGGTCCGCACCAGCCGTTCGTTCAGTCCGAAGGGTGCCGCCAGCGCAATCAAGCTGCCCAGCGCGACCGCACCGCCCCGAGGCATGATGGCATCGCCAAAGAGGGTGACGATGAGCGATCCGCCGCGCAGCGGCCGCTGGCGCCGAAATCGGGCGAGCAGCGGGGCGGCGGCGGAAACACTGGCTTTGGCTGCGTCGGCGGTCAAGCCGCGATTGTAGTATGTTTTTTCCTCGTGACACAGAAAAAATTGATTTATGATTATTTCTGTATCAGAATAGCCAAATCAGGCGAGTTCTCGGGAGCCGGTATGTACACGCAAGCGCTGGATGCACAGGGTTCGGACGCCTTGCCCAAGGATGAGGGGGCGCTCGAGCAGCGGTTCCTTGCGCGCGTCGACGCGGAAGAGAAAATCGAACCCAAGGACTGGATGCCGGCGCGCTACCGCAGCACCTTGATTCGTCAGATCTCCCAGCACGCGCACTCCGAGATCGTCGGCATGTTGCCGGAAGGCAATTGGATCACCCGCGCGCCCACGCTGATGCGCAAGGCCATCCTCATCGCCAAAGTTCAGGACGAAGGCGGCCACGGCGCCTATCTGTACAGCGCCGCGGAGACGCTCGGCGTGAGCCGCGATCAGCTCATCGACCAGCTGTTGTCGGGCAAAGCCAAGTACTCGAGCATCTTCAACTATCCCACTCCACCCTGGGGCGTTGTGGGCGACATCGGGTGGGTGGTGGACGGTGCCGCCATCATGTATCAGATTCCGCTGTGCCGCTGCTCCTACGGTCCCTACGCGCGCGCCATGGTGCGCGTCTGCCGCGAGGAAAGTTTCCACCAGCGGCAGGGCTACGACATCATGCTGCACCTGGCACGAGGGTCGCCGGAGCAGAAGTGCCTGGCGCAGGAGGCACTCGATCGCTGGTGGTG
>JBARBX010000714.1:0-2493 GCA_049793535.1 Steroidobacteraceae bacterium
CCACATAATTGTGAATCACGTCGGTGTGGGCATCCTCCTGCCAGCCGCCGGGTACCGGTTTGGTCGACACATCGCGCGGACGGCCCTCGGCATCGATCGAATACAGCGTGAAATCGAGCGCTTCGCAGGCCTCGGCGGCGAGCGTCGGTGAGCCGGTGGCCTTCGCATACAGTGCGAGCACGGCGCCGTAAGTCGAGTTGATGCCGCCCCAGGCCTGGGGATCCTCGTCCTGCTCGTGACAGACGAGGATGCCGAATTCTCGATGCGTGAACTCGCGGCGGACGAAATCGATCAGTATTCCGGCAGCGTCGCGCCACCCCTCATGGAGCAGTTCCCGTTTCTCGAGCAGGTACCTGGCGAGATTCAAAGGCCCCCAGGCGGTTCGGTTGGTGGGCGTGTCGTGATCTTCGAAGAACTGGGCAAAGAGGGCGCCGTCGGCGGCGGCGCTGGGAATTTGGTGACCTAGGATCCAGCTCCACAGCGAGGCTCGCGGCGCGGTGAACTCTTCGTGGCCCTGCGCCAGCAGCGCGTCATACAGGCGCAGGATGTAGGTCATATTTCCCGCAACGGGCCCGCGGCCTTCGCCGCTGCGATAGTCGGCCCGAAAGGGCCATGGTGAGTGGAATGCATCGCCGCCTGTCTGGTTTGACGTGAGCACGCGCGCATTGTGCAGCGCCTGATCCCGGTACTTGCGCTCGCTTGTCGCCTGGAACAAAAGCTCGAGCGCGTATCCTGCGATGCCGCCCTTGTCGGGCTCGATCTCAAACGGCCGATCCGCCTGCGCACCGCAGTCCGCGGACAGCGGGAACTGATCGCGCTTGCCGGTGGAGCGCGTGAACTTTGGATAGCGCCCGTCGTTCGGGCTCAGCGCTTCCCGGACGAGGTAATCGCCCATGAAGCGCGCCGTCCGCAGGTACGCGGCAGTCTGCCCACCGCGCCATGCATGAAATTTGAGGTACGAGAGAATGCCCATTCCGTTCTGGGTCGCCGGGATGGTGTCGGTGCGCAGAGGGTCGGGTGACCACTGCCCATCCAAGAATGTTGCAAGCACGAAGCGCGGGTATCCATGGTCCAGCGGACACCCTTGGTAGAATTGCATTTCTCGCCCCAGAGCTTCGTTCCACGAGGCCCAGGGTAGGAGGCGATGCCCGGAATCAAAGCGCGCGGCATGTCCCGCGATGACGGCCGGCGGCTGGGATGGATTGTCCGTCATACACCGCGACCGGCATCGAGTTCAGGGTAGTGGCGGAAGATTCCTTGCTCGTTGAAGGGAATGCGGCGCGGGGAGGAAAGATAGGCCGCGATTCTCGGACGCTCCTGCACTCGGGCGCACAGCGCCAGGAGCCGCCGATAGCGGCGCGTCGATTTAGCCATGCTGCGTGGGAACGCGTAGTTCAATCCCGACATGACTTGAAACATCGACAGGTCCACATACGTCAATTTCGCTCCGGCCAGGAAATGCGCGCCCCGGGCGTTTCTGGCGAGCAGCCGCTCGAAATAGCCCAGGTACTTCGGCACCCTCAGGTTCAGAAAATCCGCGGTCCGGCGTCGCGCCTCTTTCCGCTGGTCCTCGTAGTAGAGACTGGCCGCCACCGGGTGATGCGCGTCGTGCACTTCGCCCACGAAATCCGCCAGGGTGAGCTGCAATTGGTGGGTCCAGAGCCGTGCGCCCTCGCTCTTGGGCGCGAGGCCGTGGCGGGATCCCAAGTACTGCAGAATGTTGGCGGTCTGGCCTATGAGAAGACGTCCGGCTTGCAGAAACGGCGGCGCGAAGGGCGGCCGCTCCAGGATTCGGTGGTCGAGAAAACGCACCATCGCCCCGACGCCGGCACCCCTGCCCGGCTCGCGCGCCACGTCGCGATAAGCCGCGCCGGCTTCTTCCAGGCTTAGACGCACGAACTCGCCGCGGCCCTGCACGTCGGGCCAGTAATAGAGCTGATAGATCACGTTGCGACCCCCAAGTCCCGCGACTTTACTGCAAATCGGCTAGACTTAAATGATGAAGATACTCACGGCATGGGGCATTCTGGCGGCGGCGGCAACACTGTTCACGGCGGCGAGCCTGGCGGTCACGCCGCCACCCGATGAGACCGCCTTCCGCGCTCTCTACCAGCAGCTAGTCGAAATCAACACCACTCGATCGGTGGGAAGTTGCACCGAGGCCGCGCAGGCCATGCGCGCGCATCTTCTCGAAGCGGGCATCCCGGCCGCCGACACGCAGATCTTGGCGCCCGCGGACCGGCCAAAGGACGGCGCACTCATCGCCGTGCTGCACGGCCGCGACCGGGCGGCCAAGCCCATTTTGATGCTGGCGCATATCGATGTGGTCGAGGCGAGGCGCGAGGATTGGGCGCGCGATCCGTTCAAGCTCGTCGAAGAGAACGGCTGGATGTACGCGCGTGGATCGAGCGACGACAAGGCGATGGCGGCGGTGTTCACCGACAACCTCATGCGCTACGCGCGGGAGGGCTTCAAGCCGCGCCGCGACATCAA
>JBARBX010000715.1:0-4436 GCA_049793535.1 Steroidobacteraceae bacterium
GGCGTACTGAGCGTAGGCCGACCAGTTGTCAGCCAGCTTGTAATGCGCGTCCACTGAGGGCAGATCGCGGGTCCAAGTCTGAGAGTAGTCGAGCGGCAACTCCGTACCCTGGTTGACGGGGGAAACGATATCGCGCTCGAAGTTGACGTACTTCACGCCGCCCGTGACGTCGAAGTCCGGGATGACGTGCCATAGGTACTGCAGGTAGGCCTGACGCGAGAACAGCTGATTGTGCTGGAGCCGATCGGTGTACGGCGACTCCGGCGCCGGACCCGCCGGCAGGTCATAGTTGTAGGCGAGGTTGTTGCTGAAATCCACCTCGACCAACTGTCGCACATTGCTCTGGTGATCGAACCAGCCGCCGGCCTGCACTTCACCCGGCCCTAAATCGTGCGACACGCGGAAGATGTCGCCTACCGAGCGGTAGTTGTTGGTCAACTGCTGGCCGGGAACATTGTTGGGGTTGACGGTGCCGTTGGGATTCACGGTTCCATTGGGGATATCGCCGACATCCACCACGCCGTTCGGCAGCGAGCCGCCGGTGTCCAAGCCGTTGAAGCCATCGTGGTAGTACGCGTAGGTATAGAGCTTGTTGTCGAAGGTCCAGCCGGCGATTTTCGAATTGATCCCGATGTACTCGTAGTCGGTGGTGATGCGGTCGAGGTTGTACCCGTAATAACCCTGGCTGGCCGGATCGGTGTTGTAGCCGTAGTTGATGCCGTACTGGCTGAGCTGGTTGGGCGTCTGGCCCACCGGCGGATTCTGGTGCAGCTTGTTCAGATTCGATACCAGCGTGATGTCCGTGGAATCGTTCACCGGCTGCAAGATCTTCAGAAAGGCATTGCTGCGGTCCAAATTGGCATTGGTGAGGTAGCCGTCCGATGAGAGATTCTTGAGGCTGATGAAGGCGCGGGTGCCGCCCCAATCGCTGATCTCGCCGGTGTCGTAGCGTACGCCGTACAGGCGGGTATCGAAGCTTCCGATACTGAGCAGAGTGGTCAAGCCTTGGGTCTTCTTTGGATCGGCCGACTGCACGTACACCGTGCCGCCGAAGGTCGCATCGCCCACGGTGCCGGCGTTCCCCGGGCCGCGGTCGACCACGACATTACCGATGTCCTGCGACATGAAATAGCTGGTCGAGTGATGAGTGAAATCGTTCGAGTCGCCCCAGGGAATGCCGTCGAAGGTGACGTTGAACTGGCCGTCCTGAAAGCCGCGGATGGAAGTGCCCAAGTTCTCCATCAATCCTGGGCCGTTCGGATCGACCGTCCAGACGCTGGGCGTGAATTTGATGATGTCGGTGTAATTCGCCGCCGGTGCATCGTTGTTCTGGATGAAATCCGCACCCACGATCGATTGTGGCTGTGTCGCGACAAGCGAGCCCTGCGAAGGCGCCGACTGAGGTCCCTGCAGCGACTGCGCCGTCACCAGCACCGGATCGAGGCTTTGCACGCGGGCTTGATCCGGGTCAGCCATATCTACCGCATCAGCGCCGCGGGCATGGGTTATTGCGCCAATGAACATAATGCAGCCGAGAGCGGCCTGCGCGATGCGCAGTCGGGAAAGAGCGTAAGTGGACATGGAATTGCCTTGTGTCGTGGTTCGTTGGGTTTCCGCAACGGAAACGCGACCATGCTGCGCACACTAGGTTGCAGTTTTATTGCGGAGGTATATCAGATATGTGACACACAGTACGCGTTGATGGACTGAAGCGGGCCGGTCACGCCTGCAAAGCAAGGAGTGTGTGTTCGGCGAACGAGCGCGGCGAAGTTAAACGCGTTTAAGAATCGCGTGTCGCAAGCGGAGTCCGGCGGTCGCTCACGAAAAATATCCATCAATGATTCAAGAAGTTGTCCCGGCACGTGGCGGCGCGCGGCGCGCCGTCGGCGTCACCTTCGATTAAACGCATCGTCACATTGCGTCCCTACACTGTGCGGCAACGCGGTGGAGGTATGGAAATGTCGGCAAGGTTAGCTACATCGGCCGTTGCGGCCTTTCTCGTGATCGGCGCCTCGGCGCTCGCCGATGAACCGCCGCCAACCGACATCGGTAAGGTCTCCACGGGCGCGCAAAAACCCGGGGAACAAACCGTGGTGAAACCCAGCGCCACGGTCGATCGCGCGGCCGCCATTGTCGAAAAGCAACAGGCGCCGAACCTGATCGACGTGCAACCGCTGAGTGAAATCATCAAGCTTCCGGACATCAACACGGCCGAAGCCTTGCAGCGAATTCCGGGAATTTCTCTCGAGACCGACAGCGGCGAGGGACGCTTCGTCCACATTCGCGGACTGGATGCCGATCTCAACGGCACGACCTACGGCGGCGTGCGCTTGCCCGCGTCCAATCCGTCCTCTCCCTCCGGCGGCGGCCGAGCGGTTGCGTTCGACACCTTTCCCACCGGCATCGTCGGCGGTGTGGAACTCACCAAGACCTCGCGGCCGGACATGGATGCCGAGGCGCTGGGCGGCTCGATCAATCTCGTGCCGCGGACCGGGGCCGAGCACGGCGGCGCGCCCTTTCTCGACGCCGATCTGGGAACGGGCTACGAACCGCTGCGCGAAACGCCGGTGTATCACGCCGAAGTCAGTGCGGGCCGAAGCTTCGACGGGGGCGATGGAATCGGCGGTTTGTTTGCCGGGAGCAATGCGTTCAGCGCCGTGGTCAGCGCCGTCTATCACCAGGATTCGCGCGGGATAGACGACGTGGAGGAGAGCTATACCGACCAGCAGAGCAGCGGCGTGCCGGACAAGGTGTTGAGCAATCTGCAGTTTCGCCGTTACGAGTATCACCGCAAGCGCTACGGCGTGGCGGCCAACTTCGACGCGAAAGCGAGCGAGAGCACCTCGCTCTACCTGCGTGTGCTGTACTCGGGCTACCTGGAAGCGGCAACCAAACACTATCTGGTGCTCAACAGCCTGGACTCGAACAGCGGCTGCACGCCGCTGCCGACTTGTATTCAAGACCCCAACAACCCGAATGGTTTCATCGCCTCGGCCGCCGGACTGGAGCAGGACACCACCGATTCCCTGGAGCGCATTCAAAACGGCCTCGGCGTGGTCGGCGGCAGCAGCGTATTCTCAAGCTTCAAGCTCGACTACCACGCTTCCTTCGCACTCGGCACCGACGAGGTGTCGAGCGGCTACGGCAGCTCGTGGACGGATCCAAACCCGGTGCCCATCGCCTACGACACCACCACCGATCCTCGCTTTCCCAGCTTCCATACCCTCGATGGCACCAATCCCGCGAATCCAGCCAACTACACGCTGAATAATATCGGTTTGGGGCCCTCCTATGCTCATGATGGGGAGACAGCCGGGATGCTGGATGCCACCATTCCAACCGGGAGCGGCGACCAGACCGGGGAGTGGAAGTTCGGTCTCTCGCTGCGCGACCGCCACAAGACCAATACGCAGTCATCGCCGGTATTCACGCCCAATGGCACCATCTCTTTGGCGCCGTACACCTATGGTGCGGACCAGATTTATTACAACGGTCTCTACAATATCGGGCCCGCGATCAGCCTTGTTTCGGTTCGAAACCTGGCGAACAGCAACCTGGGCACGATCACCGACGATGCAGCCGCCGACGCGTCGACCAACACCGACGACCGGGAGAACGTCTACGCCGGCTACGGCCAATACACGGCACGCTTCGGCAAGGTCGGGGTGCTGGCGGGGGTGCGCGCCGAGTCGACGCACGCGAACTACGGCGGCAATCTCTACGACAGCGATACCGACGTGAACACGCCGACCACCGAAAGAAACTCGTACACGAATTACTTTCCCACCCTGCAGGGGCGGTATGATTTCCTCGACACCCTGGTGGGCCGCCTTACCTACTCGACCGGAATCGCGCGTCCGGGTTTCGAGCAGATCACGCCGGGTGCGTCCATCAGCGTGACCAATGCCACCGTGACCGTGGGCAATCCGGCGCTCAAGCCCACGCTGGGCCAGAATTTCGACGCAACCTTGGAGTACTACCCGGGAGATGGGCAGATCGCCGCGCTGGGTTTGTTCTACAAGCAGTTTCGCGACTACATTCTCTTGTCCCAGCAGATCGTCGCCGGATACGACTTTCCCGGACTCACGGGCACCATCACGACGATTCAGAGCTACAGCAACGGTCCCGCGCACGCGGACGGCATCGAGGGGCAGTATGAGCAGCAGCTGAAATTCCTGCCGGCGCCGTTGGACGGATTGGGCTACAGCGCCAACTTCACCTTGGTCGACTCGCGGGCCCAAATTCACCCCGGCATTTACGGCCTTTTGCCCTCGACGTCGAAGGTCACGTGGAACGCGGCGCTATTCTACGAGCGGGCACCCATCGAAGTGCGCGTGGCGGCCGACTATGTCGGCCAAAATCTGTTCGCCTTCGGTGGCACGACGGGCGATGCCACCGATGTGTATTCGCGTCATCGGCTCACGATGGATATAGGG
>JBARBX010000716.1:0-12092 GCA_049793535.1 Steroidobacteraceae bacterium
GCTTGTAGCCGCCGAAGGGCAGGGCCGGATCGATGACGGCGTGGCAGTTGCCCCAGACCGTGCCGGACTTGATCTTGGCCGCGAGCCGATGCATGGCGGACAAATCCTTGGTCCAGATGCCGGCCCCCAGGCCGTAGCAGGTGTCGTTGGCCGCTTTCGCGACTTCGTCGAGATCGTCGAATCGCTGTGCCACCACCACGGGTCCGAAGATTTCATCGCGCACCACGCTCATATCGGGCTTCACATTCACCAACACCGTCGGATTGACGTAGTAGCCGTTGGCCGCGGCGCTGTCGCCGCCGATCGCGACGGACGCACCGTCGCGCTTACCCGCCTCGATGTAGCCCATGACGCGGTCCATCTGCTCCTTCGAGACCAGCGGGCCCATATGTCCCGACGGATCGAGCGAGGGGCGCGGTTTCCAAAACGCCGACGCGGCCGAGACGCCCTCGATGACACGGTCGAAGATGGAGCGGTGCGCGAACAGTCGCGAGCCCGCGATGCAAACCTGGCCTGAATTGAAGAAGATGGCGCCGGCAGCAGCGGCCGACACTTCGTCGACATTGACATCGGGCATCACCACCACCGGGGACTTGCCGCCGAGCTCGAGTGTGACCCGTTTCAGGGTGTCGGTGGCGCTGCGGTTGATGAGTTTGCCCACTTCCGTGGAGCCGGTGAAGGCGATCTTGTCGACGCCGGGATGCTTCACCAGGGCGGCGCCGGCCGTATGGCCGTTGCCGGTGATTACATTGACGACGCCCGGCGGGAATCCGGCTTCGGCCACGAAATCGGCGAGGCGCAGCGCGGTCAGCGACGTCTGCTCGGCGGGCTTCAAGATCACCGTGCAGCCGACCGTGAGCGCCGGCGCGATCTTGAGCGTGGCCATGAGCAGCGGGAAATTCCAGGGAATGATCTGCGCGCAGACGCCGATGGGCTCACGGCTCACGTAGCTGAACATCTTGCCGCGCGGTACGCCCTGCGGTTCGATCAATTCGCCGCCGATCTTCGATGCCCAGCCCGCCATGTAGCGCAGCATGTCGACCGCGCCGGGAACGTCGATGACGCTCGCCATGCCCACCGGCTTGCCGTTGTCGATGGCCTCCAGTTCGGCGAATTCCGCGGCATGCGTCTCGATCAGGTCCGCGAGCTTGTTGATGATGCGCTCGCGCCGGTTGGGCGGAAGATTCGACCAGCGGCCGTCGTCGAACGCCGCACGGGCTGCGGCGACGGCACGGTCGACGTCGGCATCGGATGCGTCGGCGATGCGTGAGATCTCACGGCCCACCGACGGATCTTCCACCGCCAGAGTGGCATCGCGCGACGAAGGCACCCACTCGTTGTTGATGAACAGCGCCGGTTTGCGCGCCAGGATGCGCTTGACCGCCGCCGAATAGGCGGGCTGATTGAAGCTATCGGCCGATTGAGCGATTGGCTGTACTGTTGCCATGGTGAAACCTCCGAACTAAACCAGGTTACTCACTAAACCTCGTTACTCATGAAAAGCCCCACCCCGGCTCTCCGGGGTAGGGCTGTCTATTATATGCCCCGATCGCGGCCCAAGTTTCGGGCCGATCTCGTCAGGGCATCTTGGCGTTGATCGTGAAATACCACATGCGCGGCGGGCTGTAGGATCCTACGACCTCGCCGGCGGCGTAGTTCACCGAACCCACGGTCAGGTACCGATCGTCGCTCAGGTTGGTGCCGCCGAGAATGAACTCGAAGCGTTTGCTCGGCGGAATGTAGTGGATGGACGCATTTACCGTGTGCGTCGCGCTTCGCTCCAAAAGCACCGTGTTCGGCGCATCGTTGAACATGTGCGCCACGTAGGTGTAGTCGGCGGCCAGGCGTATGGTGCCGCCGTTGGCGACATTGAAGTCGTAGGTCGGACTCAAGCTGAACTTGGTCTTCGGCGTCTTCGGCAGTTCGCTGTGGTACGAAAAGCCGCCGAAGCCCGCCACGTACTGCGCTCCGCTCGCTGCGCTGCAAATACCGGTGGTGGCACTTGCGAAATACAACAAGCAGGGGTTCAGGTAGGTGTAGTAGGCGTCGAGATAGCCGGCCGTGAAGTTCAGCGACAGGCCATTGTCGAATATCGACTGCAGCTCGAGCTCGGCGCCCTTGATGGTCGCGTCGCCCGCATTTTGTTCAACCGGTGACGGGCCTTCCTGGACATCTAGCTGGATGCTGTCGTACTTGCTCTCGAACACCGCCATGTCGGCCTGCAGATGGCGTTCGAACCACTGCGACTTCAGGCCCAGTTCGAAGGTCTTGTCGTACTCAGGGTTAAACCGCGCGAGCGAGGGGGTGGAGATCGGGTCGGACAGGCGGGTGGTCCAGCCGCCCGACTTGAAACCCTTGGAATAGCTCGCATAGGCCATCACGTCCTGAGTGATGTGGTACTGCGTCCCCAAGGTCGGCGTAAACACATTCCAGCTCTGGCTGTCCGGCGTGGACGGGAAGTAGCGCAACGGGTTGCTGGCATCCGGGAAGCCGAGTGCCTGTTGGCAGGTGCCCGTGGTCGCACCACCGGTGGCGCGGGCAAATGCGATGTATTGCGGGAAATTGGTGACGGGTGCCGATGGATCCAAGCATCCAAGCAGTTTGTAGCTGAATCCGTCCAGATCGCCCTGGCCGCCGATGAAGTGCTTCTGCTCGTCCGAATAGCGGCCGCCTGCGGTCACACCCCAATTATCAGTGATCTTGAAATCAAGGTGGGCGTACCCCGCGTAGGAATCCGTCTTGACATCGTTCTGATAGTCATAGACGTACAGGTAACCCGTATCGAACGGCACGTAGTCGTGCACGTAGCCCGCCTCCGTGAAGTAGTAAAGGCCGGCGGCATAGTTCAGGCGATCGTCGACCGCCTTGCCGGTGAGCTGGAACTCCTGGGAGAACTGGTGCTGTCCCTGGCTGTCGGTGACTTCTTGAAATGACTCGGGCGTACCGTCCAGGTCGGTGCCGATGTCCCAGCTAATGGCGCGCGCGCCGGTGATCGACTTGAACTTCATGTCGGGGGTGATCTGCCAGTCGAAGGTCGCCGATCCGCCGTACGAATTCGACTTCGCAAAGCTCGGACCATCGGCATAGGTGGTGTCGATGTTGCCTGTCTGGGTATTGGCAAAGTCCCAATAAATCCGCGGCGTCTGGCCCGGATAGATCACACTGCCAATGCCGTTGGCGCCCATCTTGACGTACTGCGCGACACTGGGGTACGCGGCGACCAGGCCCTGCAGGACGGAGTTCGGTACACCGACGGCGCCCACGCCGCCTAGTGCCGGGCTGCCGGGGTAGCCAAGGCCATTCCCGCGGAAGGCACCCGTCGTCGAATTCCAGCTTCCCACGGCGAGCGGGCCGCACAGGCCATTGGTGTTGTTGAACGGGCCGGAGGCGAGTGCGGACGCCGGCGTGACGACGCACAGGTTGTAGAAGTTACCCATCAGGTTCGTGCCACCGAGCGGCGAGAACACCACGGGCAGCCCTGCCCCGGGGACTCCGGCAAAACTACCGCCGGTGTAGAGGCTGGCAGGGTCGATGTAGCTGGTCGCATTCGCGGTGGTCACACTGCGGACCGTGTTCGCGAGTCCCGGCTGGTCCTCGTGCGTGTAGTCGCCCGACAGCGTCAGATCCAGGTTGCTGCCGAGATGCCAAAGCATCTTGCCGCGAATCGCCTGCACGTTCTGGCCGCCGCCGTCGGAGGAGGACTGATTTCCGTCGGCCTTGGGGAAGTCGCTCTGTGCATCGACCTGATACGGCACGCTGCCGATGCCGGAACTCGGGGGATAGGGGATGGTCTTCTGGTATCCGTCGCGGGTCTGTGAAGACACGCTGATGGTGGTCAGGATGTCGCTCGAGATCGGCATGTCGGCGGTCAAATTGACGTCGTGGCGGTTGTAGGCGCCGACGGTCATGCTGCCGTTGATGGTCGATTCGGTTCCCGGCGTGTGGGTGACGATATTGATCGCGCCGCCGATGGTGTTGCGTCCGAACAGCGTGCCCTGCGGACCCTTGAGGATCTCGATGCGATCCACATCCAGCAGGCTCTGGTTTGCGCCGATGGTGCGGGCGAGGTACACGCCGTCCAGGTAGACGCCGACGCCCGGATCGAGATTGAAGGCGAAGTCGTCCTGGCCGATGCCGCGGATCGACGCCGACAGCACGGAAGTGTCGCCGGAGAACGGCGCGCCGCCGTCCAGGTTGACATTCGGCGTCAGGTTCGACAGCGAGTGAATATCGCTGAGGCCTTTGCTGCGCAAGGTCTCGGCGGTGAACGCCGTGATGGCAATGGGTACGTTCTGGATATTCTCGCTGCGCTTCTGGGCAGTGACGACGATTTCCTCCAGTTGCTGATCGGCGAATGCCGCCGATCCGATCATCACCGTCGCGAGCGCCGCGATCGAACCCACCGTAAAGCGGTTCCCGAGCGTAGGTCTGCTAGACATGCCGATTCCCCCAATGATCTTTTTAGCTTCCCCTGTACGGCCGTTTGTCCATCAAAACGCGCCGCAATGGGTCGCGCCGAGGCCGTACTTGCTCCGGTTTATACACCACCGGCGCAGGACCGATTCAATTGAGAGCGAACTCTTGTTTGTCCCACAGGGTCATTCCCTTAATCCCAGGTCCAGAACCCGTGCATTCGGGGGAGGCTATACTGAGGGTTTCACCACCGAGCGGCGGGGGATTCAATGGCACGCCCAAGTATGGATCAACAACGACTTACCGACCTTACGAATGTCATCCGGGCGGATATCAAGGCCGGGTTGTACCACGGCGCGGTCATCAAGGTGGCGCGCGCGGGCACGGTCGCGCTGGAGTCGGCCATCGGCGCCGCCGATGCAGCGCAGGCCCGGCCGCTCGAGTTGAACTCCGTGTTCAGCATCTTCTCCATCACCAAGGCATTCACCAATACGCTGGTGCTGCGGGCGATCGAGCAGGGGCAGTTCGCGCTGACCACGGGCGTCTCGGAGCTGATCCCTGAATTCAGCGGCCACGGCCGCGAGAAAGTGCAGATCTGGCACCTGCTGTCGCACCAGGCGGGCTTCCCCATCATCTTCGAAGTCAAGCCCGGCATGTACATCGATCGGTTCGAGGAGATGATCGCCGCCGTCATCGACGTGGTGAGACCCGCGGAACCGCCCTGTACCACCGTGGCCTACTCGCCGCTGGTCAATCACGTGCTGATGGCGGAGTGCGTGCGCCGATGCGATCCGAAGCTGCGCGGCTACCGGCAAATCGTTCAAGATGAGATTCTGACCCCGCTCAAGATGAACGACACCTCGGTGGGGCTGCGCGCCGATCTCAAGCCGCGCCATGTGGTGCCGGATTTTCGCGGCAACTATCCGATCGGGCATCGCGGGCACAGCAACCTGGGTCCGAATGGTGCATTCGAGGAAGAACAGGCCGAGATGCCCTGGGTGGGCATCGCCTCCACGGTGCCCAACATGTTTCGGTTCGCGGAGATGTTCCGGCAGAACGGCACGCTCGACGGTGCGCGCATACTGTCGCCGGCGACTCTCGCCCTGGCGCGCCGCAACTGGACAGGCGAGAAGCCCAACGAGCTGTACGTGGCGCGCGGCCGCGAGCGCGGCTGGGATCCGGCGCCGGCCTACATCGGTCTGGGGTTCTCGCTGCGCGGCACGGCGCTGTGCCGTCACATGTTCGGCACGCTGGCTTCCCCGGGCACCTTCGGCAACTACGGCGCGGGTACCACCCTGTTCTGGGTCGATCCGGAGCGCGATCTCTCGTTCACCTTTCTGTCGGCGGGCCTGATGGAGAGCAACGCCAATATCGAGCGCTTCCAGAAACTGTCGGATATGGTTATTTCCGCCGCGACCTAGTGCGTGGAGCTTACCTCGCGAATTGCGCTTTGACGGGAAGCCGGATGGGACCGTGACCGATGGTGGTCATCCACGGTTCCGCTTCGCCGGCCGGCTGGAAGCGATCGATGCCTGCGGCAAGCGCTCCCAGCAGCGCTTCCGCTTCGAGGAGCGCGAGTATCCTGCCGACGCAGGCGTGCACGCCGTAGCCAAAGCCGAGATTGTCCCGATTGTTTCTGCGCACGTCGAATCGATCCGGCGCCTCCCAGCGGCGCGGGTCGCGGTTGGCGGCGGCAAACATGAGGCCGCAGCGTTCGCCCGCCGGAATCACATAACCCTCGATCTCCACGTCCTTCATGGCGATGCGTCCGGCCATGCGGGACGGTGAGTCCCAACGCAGGCTTTCCTCGAATGCGGCCCTGGTGAGCGCGGGGTCGGAGCGCACCAGCCGGTACTGGTCCGGAAATTCGCTAAACGCGCGCACTGTGTTCGCCAGAGTCAAGACCGTGGTATCGGCGGCCGCCGACAGCAGAATGCCCACCAGCAGATTGGCTTCTTGTACCGTGACCTCGCCGCGATCGGCCGCTTCGTACATGGCCATCCCCAAGCTTCCCGGCGCGAGATTCTCACGGTTGCAGCACTGGCTCGCCCAGGCGATGACGGCGTCGGTGTTCTCCATGGCCTCATGGAACAGCTCGTTCATCGGCCCCATCGTCGCCCACACCATGTTGCCGAAGGCGTACATGTGTTCGCGCCCCTCGGGCGGCAGGCCGATCAGATCGGGCAGCACCTTGTAGACGAAGGGCTGCGTGATGTCGGCGACCGCGTCGATGATCTGTCCTGCGCGCGGGCGCAGGCCGTCGACGATGCTCCCGGCATCGCGGCGAAAACTTTCCGCCATGTGCGACAGCGCCCGCGGCGAGAGCGCGTTCGCCACCACCGCGCGCACGCGGGTGTGTTTGGGCGGATCGTCGGTGAGCAGCAGTTCGGGGCGCACCGATTGCGGATCGTGCCAGGGGCGCGAGGTGGACGAGAAGCTCTTCCAATCTCGAAGGCCCGCGGCCACGTGCTCGTGGCGCGCAAGCAGGCTGATGTTTTCCCGCGGCAGCCTGACGACGGGTGCGAACTCACGAAGCCGGTCGTCGACCGCTCGCGCGTTCCTGACCGATTCCCGCGAGAACGGATCGGCGTCGAATTCAGGTATGGTCTTTGGCATGAGGTCTAGCCCGCGGCCGCGATGCCGCCGTCCACGTGCAGCACCTCGCCGTTGATGAACGACGCGGCGCCGGACAGCAGAAAGGCGCAAGCCTCGGCGTTGTCCTGCTCCCGCCCGAGCCGGCGCAACGGTATGGTACGGGCGCGACGCTCATATTCGGCCTGGTCGTTCAGCCCCAGCGCGCCCGGGGTCGGCACCGAGCCCGGTGCGATGGCGTTGACGCGCACATTGCGCGGCCCGAGTTCGGCCGCCAACACCTTGGTGAGCGTGACGATCGCGCCTTTCACCAGACTGTAGGCCGCCGTGTTGGGGAAGCCCTTCTCTGCCACGGGCGAGGCCATGTTGACGATGGCGCCGCCGCGCGCCGCATCGTAGTGCGCAAGCAGCGCCTGCGCGCCCCAGATGCTGCCGTTGATGCCGATGGAGGTCATGCGATTGAGCGTCTCCGCGGAGATTTTCTCCACCGGCTCGTAGCGCAGCAGCATGGCGTTGTTGACGACCGCGTCGATGCGTCCGCAAGCCTCGGCAAATCGCGCGGCCGCGTCCATGAACTGCTCGCGCAGGGCGACATCGACGCAATAGGCGATCGCGGTGCCGCCGGCGGCGCAGATTCCCCGGGCAACCGCCTCGCAGCCGCGCGCGTCGACGTCGGTTACCGCCACGGTCGCGCCGCAGCCGGCCAGCTTTTCGGCCATTGAACGGCCCAGGCCGCGGGCGGCGCCGGTAATGAAGACGTGCTGGCCGGACAGATCGGGGTGGGCTACGGCGTTCATGTCGACAGCTTCCAGGCGTTGCCGTCGGGTACGATGCGGCCGGCGGTGGGCTCCGCAAAGTGACTGCCGATGACCAGGGTACCGGTATTGCAGAAGCGCCGCACGAAGTCGCAGCGGGTGCGCGCCGCCTGCGGCTTGTCCATGTCGAAGCGCGCTTGGGTCTCGGGAATGGCGATCTGGATCGGGTTGTGCATCAAATCGCCGGTAATGACGGCCTGCTCGCCGCGCGAATCGATCAGCACGCTGACATGGCCCGGGGTGTGGCCCGGTGTCGCGATGAGCGAGATTTCATCGGTGAGGCGAAAATCCGCATCGATGAAATGCTCGAGCCCGGCGGCGAGTATCGGGTCGATCGAATCCTGCAGATGGTTCATGTGATGGTAGCCGCCGGTGTCGCGCAGATGCTGCCAGTGCTGCCATTCGCGCCGCCCAAACAGATATCGCGCCTGGGGAAAGGTCGGCACCCAAGAGCCGTCGACCCGCCGGGTATTCCAGCCCACGTGATCGAAGTGCAGATGCGTGCACAGCACATCGGTGACTTCGCTTGCCGGAAAGCCGGCGCAGCTCAAATCCTCGAGGAAGCTGTTCTGCATGTTGCAGAACACCTCGAATTCACGCTGCCGATCGTTGCCGATGCAGGTGTCGATCATCACGGTTCGACCCTTCGAGCGCAGCACGAAGCATTGGAAGGAGATGATCATGCGGCCGTCGGGGGTGGCGAAGTGCGGCACCAGCCACCCGAACTGCTGCACGCACTGCGGCGTGGCGTCGGGGAGCAACATGCTGATGTCATCTTCAAAGCCGTACACTTCGACGATGCGCGCGATGTCGACTTCGCCTACGCGCCAGTGCCTGATATGTTCAGCCGCCATGCCCGCCCCCTTCTCTCAACTCTGCGCCATGATGGAAGCGGCGGCCTTTTCGGCCACCATCACCACCGGTGCGTTGGTGTTGCCGCCGACAATACCCGGAAACACCGCGGCGTCCACCACCCTTAAAGATTCGATGCCGCGCACCCTCAAGTCAGCGTCCACCACCGCCAGCGGGTCGATGCCCATGCGGCAGCTCCCCACTGGATGATGAACGGTGGCGGTGGCCTCGCGCAAATAGGCGAGAAGTTGTGCATCGCTCGTCAGCCCGCGGCCGGGACGCACTTCGGTGGCCCCATAGGGCGCGAAAGCGGCTGTGTCGCAGAGTTGCCGGGCGAGATGCAGGCCGCGCAGCAGCGGCTCGCTGTCCTTGGGCTCCGCCAGAACATTCGGGTTCACTCGGGGTGCGGCGCGCGGGTCGCTGCTCGCGAGTCTCACGTCACCGCGGCTGCGCGGGTAGAGATTCACCACGCTCATGGCAAAGCCGTGACCCAAGGGCAGCGGGAAGGCATGGGGATTGCGGCGCGCCGGCTGAAACGCGATTTGAATGTCCGGGCGGTCGGCGCCCGCGGCGCTTCGAATGAAGGCGGTCGACTCGAATACATTGCTCGCCAGCGGCCCGCTGCGCGCGAGCGCATATTCACCGAGATTCCACAGCGCTCGCGGCAGGGTGCGCCATGACAGCCCGTAGGAGGTGGTATCGCGCATGTCGAGCGCAACAATGACGGCCGGGTGGTCGTGATAGTTCGCACCGACGCCGGGCAGGTCGGCCTTGACGCGTACCCCCAACGATTCCAAGTGCCGCGCCGGACCTACACCAGACAGCATCAGAAGCTGCGGTGAGTGAACCGCGCCGGCGCACAGGAGCACCTCGCGCGACGCCGATATCCACCGCGCGCCGTCCGCGGCCGCTACGTCGACGCCGGTGGCGCGGCCCCCTTCGATGCGAATGCTCGTGACGGCGCTACGCGTGAGTACGGTCAGATTCGGGCGGCTGAGGGCCGGCCGCAGCATGGCGCGCGCGGACGAATCTCGAATCCCGCGATGTATGGTGCCCTGGCGAAGACCATAGCCCTCGGGATCGAGGCCGGTAAAATCGTCGCAACTTGGGTAGCCGCCCAGCGCCGCGAAGGCATCGCAAAACGCCTGATTCAGGCGATTCGGTTTCGGAATGAAGGTCACGTGGATGGGTCCGTCGACGCCGTGAACGTGGCTGTCGTGCCGGTCGGCATTGTTCTCCGACAGCCGAAAGTAGGGCAGCACCTCCTGCCAGCTCCACCCCAAATTGCCGGCGGCCGCCCAGTCGTCGTAGTCCTTCGGGTGACCGCGGTGGTAGGCCATGCCGTTGATGGAGCCTGAACCGCCGATCACTTTGCCGCGCGGCAGCGGCAGGCGGCGCTGGTTGAGGGCCGTCTGCGGCTCGGTGGTGAGCCCCCAGGTGAGGCTGCGATGCATGATCGCCGGGCCCACCAGCGCCGGCACCTGGATGAAGGCATGGCGTGCGGGGCCGCCGGCTTCGATCAGGCAAACTCGCACCCGAGGGTCTTGCGAGAGGCGGGCGGCGAGCACGCATCCCGCAGTGCCTGCGCCGACGATGACGTAGTCGAACCGGAGCTGGGGATCGATCGTCACGCGTGCTCGAGGCTAGGAGCCTTGGGGCCCCTCAGCTCCTGCGAAACGGCAGCGTCAGCAAGAACAAAATGAGGCGCGGGGTCAGCAGTTTCAGCGCCGCGCGTGCGGCCTGCGGGTTCAAGCGCGCGTTCATCGGCATGGCACCGAACACCTTGCCCTTGATGAGCAGGGAATTCCCGTCGCGCGCTAGAGAGGTCACGGCCAGTAGCTCGCTGCCGTCGGTGGAGTGCAATTTCACTTGACCCGTCCCTGGCTGTCGAAGTCGAGCCCAAGAGCTTCGAACATTTTCATCGCGGTGGCGCGCCCGGCGCCGAACACGCCGCCGCCCGGATGCTGGAATGGACCCACCAGATAGAAGCGCTCGAGGCCGGGCACCGTGTATCCCCCCAGCTCCGGCGTGGGGCGATGCGCGCCGCTCTGGTAGGTGGCGGTGGCGATGCCATGCAGATCGCCGCGCCGGAAGCTCGGGCTGGTGCGCTCCATGTCGACCGGGCTGTCGACATACGCCTTGAGCACACAGCCCGGAATGTTGGCGACGAATGTCGACAGATGGGCGAGCATGCGATCCGCATATTCCTGCTTCGCCGCATCCCAGCTACGACCGTCCGGGCGCAGGTAGGGCACATAGTCCCAGAGATGCAGAATGGCCTTGCCCGGAGGCACGCGGCTGGGGTCGAACTGCGACAGTGAGCCCAAACCCAGCAGGGGGTATGGCATGAGCCGACCGTAGCGCAGTTCGTCGAAGTCGCGCCGCAGGGTTTCGTAGCTCATCGGCAGCATCTCGACCATGACCGCCTCCACCGCATCGCGGGTGCGAAACTTCAGCGGCGCATCGAGCGCGGCGTGCACCGTGATGCAGGCCGCGGCGGTGATGTGGGTGGCCTCCGCCCCCGCCCGCGCACGCGAATCCATGCCGTCGATCATGCCGCCGAGCAGGTGCGGATGAATGGCGCCGATGACGGCGTCCTTCGCCGTAAAGCTGCGGCCGTCGACCGTCTCGACTCCGGTGGCGCGGCCGTTGGCGACCTTGATGCGCGCCACATCGGCGTTGGCGATGACCTCGCCGCCGTGGTCGCGGATGCAGGCGATGAGCGCATCGGTGAGCCTGCCCGCGCCGCCGCGCGCCACGCCGAAGCCCCAGCCTTCGAGAAAGCCCAGGAATACGTACACACCGATGGCGGTCGCCTTTTCATCGGGAGACACCAGGTTCTCGCCGGCCACCCGCGCGAAATGCATGCGCACCTGCTCGTGCTCGAACAGATCGCAGAGCAGATCGTGACTGCTCATCTGAATGACGCGCCACAGCTCGCGGCCTTCGCGGCTCTGATCGAACATGGCAAAGGTGGCGCCGACCGGGGCGGGCGGCACGTACAGCGAGGATGCGATCATCGGCAGCCAGGCCGCGGCCTGCAGCGATACCCGCCGAAACGCTTCGGCATCGCGCTTCGAGAATTTCGCGATCTCGGCCGCGGACTTCTCGCGATCGCGATAGAGTTTGAGCGTGCTGCCATCCTCGAACACCGACATCATCGGCACTTCCGGAAAGATGTATTCGAGTCCGTAGCGCGACTTCAATCCCAGCTCGTCGTTCCTGAGCAGCGGATTGGCCTGGATGAAGATGTGGCTCATGGAATGCTGGTCGTGGCGGAAGCCCGGCAGGGTGAGTTCGCGCGACACCACGCCGCCGCCGAACCAGGCATTGCGCTCGAGTACCAGCACCTGCTTGCCGGCCGCCGCCAGATAGGCGGCAGCCACCAGACCGTTGTGGCCCGACCCCACGGTGACGATG
>JBARBX010000717.1:0-5583 GCA_049793535.1 Steroidobacteraceae bacterium
CTCTGGGGTCGCGGGGCCGGCCGACACCGGGCGTGAGCGCGGCAACCGCATCGGTAATTCCGTGATAGGCGTGCTCCATGACCAAACCGCCCCGGTGGCCTGTGGCCATCTGAGCCATGCGCCAGGCCACGTCATTGGCCTCGCTGCCGGAATTCACGAAGATACAGGCGTTCAAATGCGCCGGCATGCGCGCCGTGAGCTGCTCCGCATACTCCAGAATGTTCCCATGCAGGTAGCGGGTATGGGTGGCAAGGGTGGCCGTCTGTGTTTGAATCGCCGCGACCACCGCCGGGTGCGCATGACCCACGTGCGGCACATTGTTGTACACGTCGAGGTAGGCTCGTCCCTGTGGGTCGTACATCCACACCCCGGCGCCGCGCACGATGTGCAGAGGCTTTTCGTAGAACAGTTCCGCGCCGGCTCCCATCAAGCGCCGGCGGCGCGCCAGATCCGCGGCAGGCTCTGCACTCGAGGCTCGCGGCCTCGCGGTGCCCGCGGCCTCATGCCAGGCGCGGGTCAGGGCTTGACGATCCAGCCCCAGCAGATGGTGCAGCGAGCGCTCCGCATTCGCGCTGGCAGCGTCCAGAACGCGGGCACCTTCCGGATCGTGGCGGCGGCGCCAGGCATGCACCAACACCGTCACGGCATGACGCGCGGCGACGATGTCGTAGAGCAGCGTCACTTCGTCGGCCAGCAGGGGAAGACTTTGCGCGTAGCCTCGCAGCACGGCGGCCGCGCCGGACAACGGCGCCATCGCCTCGGTCAGCAGTTCCGACATCGCGATCGCCGGCTCGAAGATCAGCGGTGCGTGAATCATATCGCCGAAATCCAGAATCCCGCGGATCGATTGCCCACTCTCGTCCGCCAGCAGATTGGCCGCGTGACAGTCGCCATGGATGGCCTGGCTGCGCAAGCCGCGCAACCGGGGCAGGCAGGCCCGAAAATCCTCGCATACCGCCGCGATCGCGTCGCGCAGCGCCGGGGATTCGATATAGCGGCCGAATGCCGCAAGCTCGGGCAGGTGCCTCACGTCCCACGCCAAGCGCCGCGACAGGGACGGGTGGAAGAATCCACGCAGTGCGACATCGAGCCTGGCCAGAGTGGCGCCGATGTCCTGCAGCAGTGCGGCGTTCGGCGGCGACTCGGCCAGCAGGCGGCCGGGAAGGAAACTGACCAGGCAAACGGCGAAATCGATGCCGTCGCGGGCGAATTGGCCGACCGCATCCCCTTTCAGTGTCGGAATCAGCCGCGGCACCGGCAACGCGGAATCCTGCTCCGCCAGGTGATCGAGCACAGACACCAGGCAGTCGGCGCTGTCGGGATCGGATACGACGTCCAGCACCTTGAGCACGAACTCCCGCGCATCGGCGGTGCGCAGGCGCAGGTTGCAGTCGCGCTCCCCGGGCAGCGTTCCGATCGAACCCGCCAGCCCATAGATCTCGCGGGCAATGCGTTCGCCATCCGCCGGCCTCAAGGACGGCGGCAACGACCGCAGAGCTAGGAGCGCGGCTCCCTGCAAGACCGGAGGCGCGCTAGAGCTGCTTGAGAACGTAGTCGGCGGCGGATACTTTGAACTCGCCCGGTGCTTCGACGTTCACCTGGGTCGCAACCCCGTTCTTGACGATGATGGCGAAGCGCTGGCCACGGGTACCCATCCCGAATTTTGTCCCGTCGAGTTCCAGCCCCAACGCCTTGACGTAGGCACCGTTGCCGTCGGCCAGCATCAGGATCTTGTCGCCGACCCCGCCGTGCTTGCCCCATGCGTTCATGACGAACACATCGTTCACGGCGGTGCATGCGATGGTATCCACGCCCTTGGCCTTGATTTGGTCCGCCAGCTCGACGAACCCCGGCAGGTGCTTGGCGTCGCAGGTCGGGGTGAACGCACCCGGTACCGAGAAAAACACCACGGTCTTGCCCGCAAACAATTGCTCCGTGGTCATTTTCTGCGGCCCGTCCGAGGTCATGCGGGTGAACGCACCCTCGGGCATTTTCTCACCGGCTTTGATGGTCATTGAATTTCTCCTGCGATCCGATTATCGGCCCACGGTCTCGCCATACAACTCGTACAGCTTCAAGACGCGCGGGCTGATGTTGGGAACGGACTTCAAGCCGGCAAAGGCCTTCTTGGCATCCGGGAAGTTCTTGAGCTGAACCAGCGACCGGCCCAGATACACGTAGGCGTCGTCCGTGTGCTTGATCTGGCCCTTCTGCAGACCCCGGTTAATGGCGGTCACGGCATTTTGATAGTCGCCCGAACCGTAATAAACCTCGCCGAGCTCGACGTCGCGCTCGCCGGCGGGATTCTTAGCGGCCTCGATCTCGAATTGCGCCTGGCCTTTCTTATCGGCCTCGGCCCGGGTCTTGAACGAGTTCAAAAGACGGGTGGTCCGCTCCTTTTGCTGATCGCTGATCAGCCCGGCCCCCATGGCCTTCTCCAGCACGGTCTGGGCCTCGCCGGGCAGCCCGGCATCGCCCAACAATTGCGCCATCTCGATGTAGTCCGAACCTACCGTCATCGCTCCGGTGTCGTACATGATGCGGTAGATCAGCAAGGTGTTGTGGTCGTCCCGCTCGTCCTGACGCTGGATGCGCAGCAGCGTGTTCCAGTAGGTCGACTTGTTGTTCAGGCGGATCAAATCGCTCAGTACCGGCACCATCGCGGCGTTGTCGCCCGCGTCGGATGCGCACTGCAATTTGAACAGGTAGAGGTTTTCCTTGGGCGCCTCTCCCGCCTTGCGGGCGGCGGCGACGGCCTTGTCGGCCCACAGGGACGCATTCTTGCAGTCCTTTAGCTGGTAGTAGCTCTGCGCGATGATGGCGATGTCGTTGGTCGTTGCCGTGCCGGCGTCCGTCATCTCCTTGCCGTAATCGATGGTCTTCTGATACTGGCTGGTGGTGGCCGCGATGGTGAACAGCGTCTTGGTCATGCTGTTCCTGTCTTCGGGAGACGCAGCGCCCGTGGCAATCGATTTCTCGAAGGCTGCCTGCGCCGCCTTGAGGTTGTTGAGCTTGATGTCCGCGAAGCCGGTGAAATAGTAAATCGTCTTCTGGTCGAACGGCGTCAAGCCGGACTTGGTCTGCGCCGCATCCAGATTCTTGATCGCCTCGGCCCACTGGCCTGTCTGCAGCGCCTTCTGCGCCGCCGTCATCTCCTTGGCGATGACCCGGCTGATCTGCTGGCCTTTTTCCTTTTCCGCCGACTGGGCCAATCGCGGATTCCCCGCGACACAAATCAGCCCCAGCATCGCGGCCGTGCCGAAAAATCCTGCCCAGGACTTCGCCGAGCGGCGCCCTACTTCGTGTGTCGAATGAGTCATTACCGAACCTCGCTGCGTACAAGACTTAAATTTATATCGCAACCTTCGTCAAACAAACGGCGCGTCAACCTCAATTCGAGGCCCGACGCGCCGTAATACCACCTAGGGGTACCCGATCAGAAATAGTCGTTGTTGACGAATCCTATTTTCTTCAAGCCGCGGTGCTGCAGATCGGCCAAGGTCTGCGCCACGATTTCGTATTTGGCGAACTTGTCGACAGTAATGTGCACTTCCGGCTGGGGCGTCTTCACCGCTTCTTGCGAGATGTAACCCTGCAAGGTCGGCCGGTCCACCGGAGTCTTGTTCCACAGCAGCGTCCCGTCGAAATCGATGGTCAGATCGATCACTTCGGGCGGCGGCGGCGGCACAAAATTCGGCGGCGGCGGCAGCGGATTATCGATCTTCACCGCATGCGTCATGCTGGGAATCGTGATGATGAAAATGATCAGCAGCACCAGCATGACGTCGATCAACGGCGTCATATTGATGTCGGAGTACGACTGGCCTTCGCCCCCGCCTACACTCATGGCCATGCGAATTCTCTCCTTACGTTCCGGGACCGAAATGATCGGGGGTGGTGATGAAGGCCACTTTGCGTATGCCGATCTGCTGCGTTGCGACGAGTACCTGGCCCACGAATTGGTAGCGCACGTTGGCGTCGCCGCGGATGTGCACTTCCGGCTGAGGCTCTATACCCACGATCTGGCGCAGCTTCTGCTTGAGCTCATCCTGGCCCGACAGCGCCCTGGTATTCCAATAAATGCCGCCCTCCTTGTCGATGGCTATCGTGATGTTCTCGGGCTTGGTTTGCGTGGGCAAATTGGTCGCCTTCGGCAGCACCACCGGCACCTGCTGGATGATCACCCGAATCGTGATGATGAAGATGATCAAGAGCACCAACATCACGTCCACCAGGGGCGTGACATTGATGTCTGCCATCGGCTCGCCTTCGTCGCCGCTTCCGACTGTGATCGCCATGAGCGTCTTTACCTAGCGAGCGGCTGCGGGAGCAGGCTTGGCGCCGACGGCCGTGCCCGGCTTTTCCATGCCCAGACCCATCTTCGCACCCGAGATCAAGTAGGCATGCAGCTCATGAGTGAAGTGGCTGACCATTTCCTGCACGCCCTTATTGCGGCGCAACAGAATGTTGTAGCCCAACACCGCCGGCACGGCGACCGCAAGGCCGATGGCCGTCATGATCAAGGCTTCACCCACCGGACCCGCCACCTTGTCGATGGAGGCCTGGCCCGCCACACCGATGGCGATCAAGGCGTGGTAGATGCCGATGACCGTTCCCAGCAGGCCGACGAAGGGAGCCGTTGCACCCACCGACGCAAGCACCGGCAAACCGGATTGCATGCGGCTGATGACGGTATCCGCAGTGCGCTGCAGCGACTCGGTGATCCATTCGCTGGTGCCGATGGCGCCGGACAGACGCGTCTTATTGGTCTCGTGATATTCGTAAGCCTGCTTGCCGGTCTCGGCGAGCGCGCGAAACGGATTCGCCGTGCCCTTCAGCTTGTTGAGCGCATCGGTCAGGCTGGACGATGACCAGAATTCCCGCTCGGCCTCGATGGCATAACGGCGCTGGCGGCGCTGGTCGAAAAACTTCGTGATCATGATGAACCACGTCAGCAGCGACATGATCAACAAGATCGCGAGGATTGACCGGGCAATAATGTCGCCATTCGCGATCAGAGCCCCAAGGCCATATGGGTTTTCAATAGATGTCTCTTGCATTGACCGATTCCCTCTACTTAGAAAAGCTTATATGTAATGTGTCGTATCGATATTGAGTCGTCGGAACGCGCTACTTGCCCGTGAGCTTCCACGATATCGGTAGCGCTATGGTCTTTTCGATCGGCTTGCCGTCCTGGGTTGCCGGCAGGAGACGTTGACCGTGAACGCCCTTCAAACAAGCCTCATCCAGGCGCGGAAAGCCGGAACTCTGCTGAATGGATTCATTGCTGATGCGGCCATCCACGGCCACGGTGATCAGCACCACGCATCGGCCCTCTTCGTTGGCGCGCCGCGATGCATCGGGATAATAGTCTTCGCCGATCCGGAGGGGATGCCTCGGATCCTGGCGCGGCGGCGTGCCCGGCCTCGGCGCCGCCACCACCGGCGCCGGCGGCGGAGCTACCGTGCGGGTGACCTGGGTGATGGCCGTGGTCTCTACCTGGGGTGCCTGAATGTCGACAAATTCAGGCGGCGGAACATAGGGTTTGATTTCTTCGAGCTTGGGCGGCGGGGGTGGGGGCTT
>JBARBX010000718.1:0-2362 GCA_049793535.1 Steroidobacteraceae bacterium
GCCACTTCCTGACCGTGACCACCGTTCCCCGCCGCAGTTCAGATTCGATGGCGAATTCGTCCATCAAGCGCCTGACGCCGGGCAGTCCCAAGCCCAATCCGCCCGACGTGGAGTAGCCGTCGCGCAGCACGTCGGCAATGCTGCGAATACCCGGCCCGCTGTCGCGAGCGCAGATCAACACCCCCTTCGCCTGGGCGGTCTCCACGCCGCGCATCACCACTTCGCCCTGCCCCGCATATAAGACGATATTTCGCGCCAGCTCGGAAATGGCCGTGGCGATCAAGGTCGCGTCGGTCGCCGAGAATCCGATGCTCCCGGCCAATGACCTTCCCTGCTGCCGCGCCAACACGATATCCGCATCCGAACGGATGGCCACCACAATTTCTTGTAGCACTGGCATTTGCTCTTAGGTTTTGCCGGCTGCCAGTTGTTGCAAGTGCGCGAGGCCCTCCTCCAAATCGAGCGCGGTGGCCACGCCCTCCATGGTCAGGCCGAGCTGCACCATGGCAAAGGCGACTTCCGGCTGGATGCCTACGATAACCGTATCCGCGCCGCGCAAACGTATCATGTTGGTGATGTCTCGAATCGTGCGCGTCGCGAAGGAATCCATCACATCGAGCGCGGTGACATCGACAATCACGCCCTGCGAGCGGAATTGAATCACTTTGTCGATGAGCGCCCGGCGCAACTGCAGCAGGTCCGCATCCGAGAGCGCAGCCTGGATGGTGGCTATGAGAAACCGCCCCTGCTTTAGAATCGGGACTTCCATCGTACGGCCTATGACGAGGCAGTATCTGCAACGGGAACCACCTTGTAGCCCAGCAGACGCTCGGCTTGTTCAATGCCGCCCTGCAAATCGCCGACGGTGTTCATCTTGCCGAGGTCGACGCCGATGGTCACGATGGTCTGGGCGATTTCGGGAGAGAGACCGGTCACGATCACGGTGGCGCCCAGCAGCCGCGATGCTTCCACAGTCTGCACCAAGTGGTTGGCGACGGCGGCATCCATGGCCGCCACGCCGGTGATGTCGATGACCACCACCTTGGCGCGGTTGGTGCGGATGCCGCGCAGCAGCTGTTCCGTCAATTGACGCGCCCGCTGCGCATCGATGACGCCGATGATCGGCAGAATCAGCAGCCGCTCGCGGACCTGCAACACCGGCGTGGAAAGTTCGCGGATCGCCTCCTGCTGCTGGCGAATGACGCGTTCGCGCTCCTGCACGAAGCCGACCGCGACGGTATTGGCGATGCGATTGGCCGCCGGCTCATAGGCGTCCAGGATGCGATTGAGCATCGCGAAATCGCCCTGATACTTGGCGAACAGGGATCTCGCCAAGACGTCGCGCAACAACAGCACAATTCCCACGACTTCGTGGGTTTCCACGCCGCGAGGAATGATGCGTTCGGACAAATTGCGCGCGTACGATTGCAGCGCCTCGAACGTTCCGGTCGCGAGCGCCTCGACGTAGTTGTCGTACACCGATGTCGCTTCGGCGAAGAGCTCTTCCTTGGTCATCGCCGTGAGCAATTGCGCCTCGGTGATGCGGTTGGCCCATTCCTCGCGCAACTGGGTGCGATTTTGCCGCAAATGCGCCACGAGTTCCTGCAGCAACTCGGTTGACTGCGCGGCGGTTCGTTGTGTTTGGTTGGCGGATCGTTTGCTCGACATGTGAGTTACTCCTCCCTTCGGACTCCCCCGGGTATTCGGACTAATGTACAGGGAAAGGTCCGATTGCCTCATCGGGGAAATACCTGAGAACGCCCCGCCGGGTATCGCGTCGGCCTTAGCGCAATCCGCGCCGTATCGCCTCGAGCAATTCGCCGCTCGGGTCCAGGCTTTGTTCCCAGTACATGATGCCGCCCAGGTGCATGGTCTTGACGTAGGCGGCCTTGGCCGCGATCGACTGCGGATCGTCGTAGCTGATGAAGCGGCGCGCCGCGGCATTCCACAGCCAGGGCGCCTGCGCCTGGTCGTCCCAGTAGCGCACATAGCCGCCCTTGTCGATGTAATCCCTCTTGAGCTCCGGCCACGGGTGTTCGCCCTGGTAGCGGCCGTAGTGCTGGTACAGGCCTTGATCGTCGGGGCGCACGTCGGCGAAATCGCGGCCATAGAATGCAACGCCGATCACCAGCTTCTCCGGCCGAATGCCGGCATTGCGGAACTGTCTTACGGCGCGCTCGACCGTGCGGGCATCGGCGGGCGCATGGCGGGCGGCGCCCAGCCCCGTGTGGTGACCGGTCTGCGGCGTTTGGCTGTTGACGAAGTCGTAGGTCATCAGATTGAACCAGTCGAGGCAGCGCGACACGGCCGGGAGGTCCACGCCGTTGACGAAGGGGCCGTCGGCGGCGGCAATGCTCAGGGT
>JBARBX010000719.1:0-12698 GCA_049793535.1 Steroidobacteraceae bacterium
AGATGAAGTCGTCCAGAAAGAAGATTGCCACCCACGCCCAGGGCGAGCCGGGCGATAGGGTGAACAGGCGAAACCTGTAGGCCAGCGACAGCCCGGCAAATACGGTTCCGGCCATCATCAGATTCATGGCGATATTCCCGACCTGCATGCCGAGCGACGCGAAGGTGTCGCTCGCGCGGTAGCGCGCCTTGATCATCGACAGGCCGCTCAGCGCCGCTTCCACCGCAATCATTCCGAGAGATATGCCGAGAAAAATCTCCGGCAGATGTGGCTTCCAATTCATGCGCAAGATCCTAAGATATCGCGCCTGAACTGTCGATGCGCGGATCCCCGATTCGCCGTGTGTGCCGCGCCGTCGTTGAGTGGAGTATCCGTATCATGGCCGTCTCCGACGAATTCCTGCAATACGTGCTCGAGCAGCTCGCCGGCCTCGGGCGCGTAGCGCCGCGGCGCATGTTCGGCGGCATCGGCTTGTATTCGAACGAGCGGATCTTCGCTCTCATATTCGGCGACACCCTGTATTTCAAGGTGAATGACGCGAACCGCGGCGACTACGAAGCGCGCGGCATGAACCGGTTCCGTCCCTACGCCGACAAACCACTGCTCAGCATGACGTACTACGAAGTTCCCGCCGATGTTCTCGAGGACACCGACGAATGCGCGGCCTGGGCCCGAAAATCGACGGCCGTCAGCGCAGCGCCGCGGTCGCGGCCGCGAAAAAATCCTCGTCGGCGATGACTTCCTTGTCGGTGGGCTTGGGTTGTGCGCTCCAGACGACGATCACCACACGCTCTCTCGGGTTCACGTAAATATGCTGGCCGTAGATGCCGAGCGCCTGAAAGGCTCCCTCGTTGACAGCGCCGGGGGCCGCTGCAAGCGGCCAGGTCAGGTAGCCGTAGTCCACCGCCTTCCCGCCGATGGTCTTGCTGCTGCCGGCTTCGCGGACCCAGCCCTCAGGCAGGATTCTCTCGCCCCTCGCGACTCCGTCGTTCATCAGAAATAAGCCGAATCGGCCATAGTCGCGCAGGGTCGCGCTGAGTCCGCTGCCGCCGATCTCCAATCCATCGGGCGATTCCAGCCACCAAGTCGCGTCGGCCTCCATGCCGGCTTTGGTCCAAATTCGTTCGGACAGATATTGCGCGAGGGGTCGGCCGACCGCGGCGCGTACCACCGCGCCGGCGACGAACGTCTCCCCGGTGCTGTAGTTCCAGATCGTGCCGGGCGCGCCCGACCGCGGCAGCTTGGCCATCAAGTCCATAATGGCGCCGGGACGCTGGTCAATTTGCGCCGCCAACATACGGCGCCGGTCCGACGCGGGGTTGGTATAGGTTTCGTCCCACTTCACCCCGGAGGCCATCTCCAACAGGTATCGAATGCTCACCCCGTCATAGGCACTGCCCTTGAGTTTGGCGACGTATCGGGTCACCGGGTCGTCGATACCGTGAATGTATCCCTGCCGTATCGCCGCGCCCGCGAGCGAGGAGGTGATGGTCTTGACCATCGACATGGACATCCACCGCGTGCTCTGCGTATTACCCATCTCGTAGTCTTCGTAGGCGATTTTTCCGTCCTTGAGAACCAAGAGCGCGGTCACGCGATTCAACGCCATGTAGTCGATCAAATCGTAGGGCTTGCCGCCCGAGGTGAATTCGATTCGCGGCAGACGTTTGGCCGCCGGCGGCAGCGCAAGTACGTCGGGGCCGTGCTTGACGACGTGGACCGGAAACAGCCGGTCGATGTGGCGAAAGGTGTGAATTTGGATGTCGGAGGTCAGGGTTCCGTCGTAGACCTCGGCCACGGTGCCGATTTTCTCAGGTGTCCCGGCATCAGGCATGCCGGCGGCGGCACGTAGAGCGAACGTGCAAGCAATCCATAGTGCAGCGGCGGTCTGAAAGTTCACATTGGCTCCATGCTTGGCATTTAAGGCGGGAGGTGGCGGTTCACAAGCGTCACCATGCGGTCGATGGCGACATGGAACGGATCCTGCCCGAGCTCCGGCAGATCGACATAGCTCGCACCCGGTTTGAGCAGAGCCTTCATCCTCGAGGTTTGTTCGATCATGTCGTCGTGCGGAGCGAATACCGTCAATGGCGTCTTCAGGCTTTTGAGCTTCTTCTCGATGGGATAGCCGCACACGGCGCGAAACGCCGCGCCGGGATTCGCGGCGAGCACATGCTCCACGAAGCGGCGATGCACGTCGGCCAAATCGTAGGGTGGTTGCCGAAAAGCGAACCCGCCGCGCCAGGCGCCGAGGACGTGGCCGCCCTCGGTCAGCGGCTTCAAGGGCAGTTCAATATATTTTTCCATCTGCCGCTGCTGTTCGTCCGGTGAAAACAGCGGCATCCCGACGACGACGACCCGTCGCGCATGGGAACCGAGCAGGTGGGCGATCTCGATGGCCTCGATGGAACCTGCGTGAATACCCAATAAATCGACGTCGCCCTCCACGCCCGCGGCCCGCAGCGCGTCCACCGTACTCAAGGCATATTGTTCGAGCGACAGAGCCCAGGGCGGTGCGTCGGAGTAGCCATAGCCCAATCGATCCGGCGCGTAGGTAGGCCGCTCGAGCTTCTCCTGCAACAATTCCCACATGGCACCGGACCGCGGCGACATGTGCAACAGCACCAGTGGCACCCCCTTCCCTTCGTTGCTGCGCAAGTGCATTTGCCCAAAGCGCGTCGGATAGATCCGGCGCGTCACTGGAAACTTGTCTCCTGGTGCTGGTCCAGGAAGGACTCGACCAACGGCGCCACCAGATCCGGCTTTTCGATGTGCAGCATGTGTCCGGCACCCGCGACGCGGGCAAACTCGATGTGCGGGAAAATGGCGCGAAACGCTTCCGTCGTGCCGTCGGTCCCCAATTTGCTCATGAAGTCCGACATTTCACCCACCAGCATCAAGAGCGGCGCGCGCAGTTCCCGCCAACACGCTTCGGTATCTTCGCGCTTGTAGAGAACAGGATTCACCCAATGATGGCGCGGATCGCCCGCGAGCCGCACCCGACCACCGGCATCGAGTTTACCCCAGGCGGCCGCCACGAACGCGGCCTGCGCCGCCGAGAATCGCGGATAGCGAAATCGAATGATGCCGGCCAGTTCGTCGAATGACGCATAAGTCTTGCCCTCGACCGGCGCCTTCAGCTGATCCAGCCATTTGCGCATGCGCGCGGGCGCCTGCGCGGGCGAAGTCCGCGCCAGTCCAAAGCCTTCCAGATTAACGACGCAGCGGACTCGCGCCGGCCGGATGCCTGCATACGAGCAGGCGATATTGCCGCCCATGCTGTGACCTACCAGGCAGGCGGGCGCCGCGGGCGACAGGAGATCGAGCACCGCATCAAGATCGCCCAGATAGTCGTGAAACCAGTAACCCTGCTGCGGCCACTCGCTGCGCCCGAAGCCGCGCCAGTCGAGCGCTACCAGCGGCCAATCCCTCTGCATCGCGTCCACCACGAACTGAAACGTCTCGCCACAGTCCAGCCAGCCGTGCAGCAAAACGACGGGCGACACCGATTCCGAAGGCGGCGGCCCCCAGCGCGTCACATGCATGTCGAGCCCGCGTACCCGCAGAGTCTCGTGCCGCGGCTCGCGCAGCACCTGGTACGCCGCCGCGCTATCCAATCAGTGGTGCATCCCGCTACCGATGAGCGCACCTACTACACCGCCAATGGCTCCGCCGACGGCGGCGGCTACGGCTACCACCGTGCTTGACTGCGGGGGCACGTGGCTGTCCTTTGGACCGATGCCGGTTCCCGAGCCAGAACCGGTACCTGTTCCCGTTCCGCTACCCGTCCCGCTTCCGGATCCTTGGTTAGGCGGTTGTTTGTTGGATTCGTTTCCGTTTGCCATGTATGCCACTCCTGGGTTGCGATCCTGCGTTGCTTTCATACACGCAAGCGGCACTTGACCGCAAGCCTGTCCTGTTTGCGGATCACCTGGGGCGGGGCGCATGCTTTATCCATGGAAGGCGACCGCATTGGACCGTATCGTGTGTTGCGCACCTTAGGGGTGGGCGGCATGGGTGAGGTTTTCCTCGCCGAACGCGCGGACGCGGAATTCGACCAGCGAGTGGCCATCAAGGTGGTCTTCGGCGGCTCGGTCACCCACGCCGTGCAATCCCGGCTCAAGATCGAGCGCCAAATCCTGGCTCAGCTCGATCACCCGAACATCGCGCATCTGTTGGATGGGGGCACGTTGCCCGACGGCACCCCCTACATCGTCATGGAATACGTCGACGGCATCGCCATCGACGCCTACTGCGACTCGAACCGTCTGGACATCGCGGCACGGCTGAAGCTGTTTCAGGTTGTGTGTGCGGCGGTGCATTACGCCCATCAGAACCTCATCGTGCACCGCGATTTAAAGCCTTCGAACATCTTGGTCACCGCGGACGGCACTCCTAAGCTGCTGGATTTCGGCATTGCCAAGCTTTTGGACGAGCGCCAAGCGGGATCTCACACGCTCGCCATGACCCACGCGGATTTTCGCCTGATGACCCCCGATCATGCGAGTCCCGAACAGGTGCGCGGACAGGCCATCACCACGTCGAGCGATGTGTACGTTCTGGGGGTGCTGCTCTACAAGCTGCTGACCGGCGTCAGCCCCTTCGTCATTCCATCCATGCGGCTCACGGACATCGAACGGGCCATTTGCGAAAAGGATCCGCCCCTGCCCAGCCATGCGGTGGGCACGGACGCTTCCGCGGAAACGCGCGGCATAACGGAAGCCCGAGGGGTCAGCGCCAATCGCTTGCGGCGAATCCTGCGCGGCGATTTGGACAACATCGTCATCATGGCGATGCACAAGGAGCCCGAGCGCCGTTACTCGTCCTCGCAGCAGATGGCCAGCGACATTCAGCGCTATCTGGACGGCAAACCCATCATTGCGCGGCGCGATACTCTGGCGTATCGCAGCGCGAAATTCGTCAGGCGTCATTGGTTGCCGGTGTCCGGCGCCCTTGGAGTGGTCCTTCTGATCGTGGCCTTCGCCGTGACCACGTACTTGCAGTCGCAGAGAATCGCCGCCGAACGCGATCGAGTCGCCGAACAACGCGCCTCGGCCGAGCGCGAGCGAGTTCGTGCAGAAGAGGTATCAAGTTTCCTGGTGAATCTGTTCAAACTCTCGGATCCGCAAGAGAATAGAGGCAATCAGGTTACCGCCCGAGAACTGTTGGACTCGGGTGCGAAACGTCTGCAGGAGGGATTGCTGGATCAGCCCGCAACCAAAGCAGCCCTTCTGTCCACTGTGGGAGCGGTTTACGACAGCCTTGGCCAGTACCGGGAAGCGCTGCCCATACTGACTGAAGCCCTGACTTTGCAACCGCAAGCGCGCGACCAAACACGGATAGCCACCCTGTTGGAATTGGGCAGCGCCCGCTGGCACGCAAGCGACCTCAACGGTGCGGAGGCGCCATTGCAGGAAGCGTTCCATCTTTCGCAAACTGAATTCGGCGCCGCGAGTCAGGAATCCGGACGCTCCCTCTGGGCATTGGGCGTACTCAGGTACCACCAAGACCGATTCGTTGAAGCCAAAGAACTCTACAATCGCGGCCTGAACATACTGGAAACCACCGGCGCCCCACCCACCGATGTCTCCGCGTTGTTGGACGATCTCGCCCAGGTGTACGCGGACCAGCAACAGTGGACGCTTGCCAAGCAAACCTACGAGCGCGCATTGGAAATCGATCGCCGTGTGCTCGGCGACGACCATCCACGTGTCGCCATGCGCCTGAACAATTTGGCGATTGTCGCGCAAAATATGGGCGACCTGAAACTCGCTGAGACGCTATTTCGCGACTCGATCCGACGCAACGAGCGAGCCTACGGCGATCGGCATCCTGAAACCGCGGCGGTCAAAGGCAACTACGGTTTACTTCTACAGCGCCAAGGAAGACTCAAGGAGGCGGAGCCGCTTCTGCGCGATATGGTAGCCACGAGGCTGTCCCTCTACGGTCCGGATCATTACTTCGTCGGCTACGCGCGCGTGAGTCTGGCCATGTTGTTACACGATCAGGGAAACCTCCGGGGAGCCGAGAGCGAGTTCCGGCAGGCGCTTGCCATATACGACAAATCACTCCCCGCCGATCACCAATATCGTGCATCGGCGCTCGCGCATTTCGCACGGCTGCTGGTGGATCGCGGCAAACCCGACGAAGCGCTGGCAATGAGCGCTCAGTCCATCGCGATTTGGAACGCGACGTCACCCGAATCGAGCCCGTACACGGCCCAGGCCCACGCCATCCACGCCTACGCCCTGATGCATCTGGGCAAGCCGCGCGAGGCGGCCGACGAACTCGACGCCGCCCTGCCCGTGCTGGTGAAGGCGCGCGGCGCCGACGATCCCTTCGTACGGCGCGCCCAGATCTGGCTCAAGGCCGTGCGCCCTGAGCCCCTGCAGGCCGCGAGTACCGCACACTAGCGGACCGGTCCCAGCCTCTCGTCTCAGCCTCCCAAGAAAATCTTGTAGGCTGGATTGTCGGTCTCTTCGGTGTAGGCGTAGTGCAGCTCGTTGAGGTGCAGCAGGAAGTCGGTGCGCGTTTCCGCGGCAACCTGGATGCCGGCGAGCACGCGCCCGTAGTCCGAGCCATGATTGCGATAGTGGAACAAGCTGATGTTCCAGCCGGTGCCGATGGCCTGCAGAAATTTGAGCAAAGCCCCGGGACGCTCGGGAAACTCGAAGCGATACAGTCGCTCGTCGGCGAGTCCGCGCGCCTGCCCGCCCACCATGTAGCGCACGTGCAGCTTGGCCATTTCGTTGTCGGTCATGTCGCGCGCCGCGAAGCCGGCGGCGACGATGCTGCGCAGCAGCTCGTCGCGCTCGGCCTTGCCTTGAGTGAGGCCCAAACCGACAAAAATTTGCGCGGCCTTGAGGTCGCCATACCGGTAGTTGAACTCCGTGACGCTGCGCCGGCCGAGCAGTTCGCAGAACCGCAGGAATGACCCCGGCGCCTCGGGGATCTCCACGGCGAACAATGCCTCGCGCTGGGCGCCCAAGTCCGCGCGCTCCGCCACATACCGCAGGCGGTCGAAATTCATGTTGGCGCCGCCATTGATCGCGATGAGCATGCGCCCCGTGCAGTTCTCGCGCGCCACGTATTTCTTGATTCCCGCCACGGCCAGGGCGCCGGCGGCCTCGGCGATTGAGCGCGTGTCCTGAAAGATGTCCTGGATGGCGGCGCAGATCTGGTCGGTCGTCACCAGGATGATTTCATCGACGTACTGGCGCGCCAGCCGAAAGGTCTCCTCGCCCACGCGCCGCACCGCGACGCCGTCGGCGAACATACCCACTCGCTCCAGGGTGACGCGCTTTCCGGCGCGCAGGGATTCGTGCATGCCGGCCGCGTCCTCCGGCTCCACGCCGATGATCTTGATGCGCGGATACAGCGATTTCGCGTAGGCGGCGATTCCGGCGATGAGTCCGCCGCCGCCCACGGGGACGAAGATGGCATCGATGTCGTCGCCGTGGTGCTGGCGCAGAATCTCCATCGCGATCGTACCCTGCCCGGCAATGACGTCGGGGTCGTCGAAGGGATGCACGAACACGAGGCCCCGTTCCCGGCCGAGTTCGAGCGCGTGTTCGTAGGCTTGATCGTAGTCATCACCGTGCAGCACGATTTCACCGCCGAAGTCGGCCACCGCCTGCACCTTGATGTCGGGCGTGGTCAGCGGCATGACGATGACCGCGGGAATGCCCCGCGTGCGTGCGCCCAAGGCGACGCCTTGCGCGTGATTGCCGGCCGAGGCGCAGATGACGCCGCGCTGTGCGCTGATCGGCGACAATTGCGCGATCTTGTTGTAGGCGCCGCGGATTTTGAACGAAAACACCGGCTGCAGGTCTTCTCGTTTGAACATGATGCGATTGTTCAGACGGCGCGACAGCCGCGGAGCGGGATCCAGCGACGTCTCCACGGCGACGTCGTACACCTTGGCTTTGAGGATGCGGTCTACGTAGTTTTCTTGCATGGGGAATATCGTTGAAGGGCAGCTACATTAGCTCAAGCGTCCACGAAGCGGTATGGTTGGCCGGATATTGTGAGTTGCTCCACAGCCCTCGGAACCTGCAAGCGTCATGCCTCGCTCAATTGGGTACCATAGGGCCATGCGCACCCTGAAATATTGGCTGTTGGTCTTGTTGCTGGCCTCGCCCACAGCCTTTGCGCTCTCTGGGGGCGCGGTCGACACCGCCAACGTGAAGGCACGCCTGGTCAGCGAGGTGAGCGCCATTGCACCGGGCCAGTCGTTCTGGGTGGCCCTGGAGCTCGACATTCGCGACGGCTGGCATACCTACTGGCGCAATCCCGGCGACTCCGGCCAGGCCACGTCGCTCAAGTGGCGGCTGCCGCCGGGATTCACGGCGGGAGACATCGTTTGGACCACGCCGCATCGTTTCGAGATTCCGCCGCTGGTGAACTATGGCTATGCCAAGCACGCGGTACATCTGGTCAACATCACCGCGCCCCAGGACTTGAAGGCCGGCGCGCCGGCGGTGTTGTCGGCGAAAGCGAGCTGGCTGGTGTGTTCCGATGTATGCATACCCGAAGACGCCGATCTGCAATTGACGCTGCCGGTGAACGGCACGGCCGGTGCCGTCGATCCCAAGGACGCCGCGCTTTTTGCCGAGGCGCGCGCCGAATTGCCGAGCCCGCAATTTGCTTCGACCACAGCCCGAGTAAAGAACGGTCAATTGCTGATCTCGCTTGGCAAGGAATGGGGCGCCACCCTGCCGCAGATCACCGCGCTGGCTTTCTTTCCCTACGATGACGGCGGCATCGAGTACGCCGCGCCGCAAACCCTGACCCGCGGCACCGACGCGGTGGATCTGGCCATGAAGCTGGGCGATCGGCCGCCGAAGTCCGGAACCATTCGCGGCGTGCTCATGGTCACCGAACGGAGCGGCAAGGACTTGGAGACCGTGCCCATGGAAATCGCGGCGCGCTTCTTGGGCGCGGGCGGTGCGCCTGCCAGCGCCGCGCCCCAGAAGTCGGCGACCTCGCTGCCCCTTCTCTTCCTCTTTGCCATGTTGGGCGGGTTGATCCTGAATCTGATGCCCTGCGTGTTCCCGGTTCTCTCCATCAAAGCCATCGGTCTGGTCGAACAGGCCAAGAAACATCCCGCGGCCGTGCGCGCCAAGGGCATGGTGTTCGCCGCCGGGGTCATTTGTTCCATGCTCTGTCTGGCGTCGGTGCTCCTGGTTCTGCGCGCCGGCGGAGAGCAGATTGGCTGGGGCTTCCAGCTGCAATCGCCGCTGTTCGTCACCCTGCTCGTGTACCTGTTGCTGGCCGTGGGCCTGAACCTCTCCGGCGTCTTCGAGATCGGCGGGGGGCTGGCGGGGGTCGGGGACGGCCTCACGCAGGGTGATAGCTACCGCGCGTCCTTTTTCACGGGCGTGCTGACGACCCTGGTGGCGACGCCCTGCACGGCGCCCTACATGGCGTTCGCCGTCGGCGCGGCCCTCACTCAGCCGCCCATAGTCGCGCTGTGCATTTTCGCGGCTCTCGGATTCGGACTCGCGCTGCCGTACCTGGTGCTGTCGTTCGCGCCCTGGCTGCGCCGCGCCCTGCCCAAGCCGGGAGCGTGGATGGATACCCTCAAGCAGGTCTTCGCGTTCCCGATCTACGCCTCGGCGGCATGGCTGTTGTGGGTGCTCGCGCAGCAGAGCTCCTCCCTCGGCTTGGGCGCTGCGCTGGCCGGCGCCATCCTCATCGCATTCGCGGCCTGGGCTTATCAGAAATCAAAATCCAGCGAGTCCCGGGGTCGAGTGGCGGCGCTAGCAACCGCCACTCTCGCCGTACTGCTCGCCATCGTTCTGCCGGTGCGATTCGCCGATGTGGCCGCGGCTGCCTCGGGCTCAGCCGGCGGCGGGAGTCAGACCGCCGATGGCTGGCAGCGCTACGATGCCGCGGAAGTGGCCAAGCTCAACGCCGCGGGTAAGCCGCTGCTGGTGAATTTTACGGCGAGCTGGTGCCTCACCTGCCTCGTGAATGAGCGCAATGCCTTCAATGACTCCGCCGTACAAGAGGTCTTCCGCAAAAAAGGCGTCACGCTGATGAAGGGCGATTGGACCAACCGGGATCCGGCCATCACCCAGGCGCTGGCGGCGTTCGGGCGGGCGGGAGTGCCGCTTTACGTGGTGTACAACGGCAAGCCCGACTCGTCCGAGCCCGTCGTTCTGCCGCAGCTCTTGACGGCGAGCGTGGTGCAGAGCGCGTTCGCCGGCGCACCCGATCGCGCTCCTTAGATTTTCGCCGCGACGATTCTCAATGAGCGATGAATACGGCATGCTGCCGGCATGGCCCCCGATACCGCCGCCCCCATTTCCGTGATCGATTACCGCCGCCGCGGCATGGTGCTGCATTGGCACGCGCTCGGCGGCACCTGGACAGCCAGCGACAATCCGCAGGCGCCGGTGCATGGAATTGCGCTGATCCGCGTCTCGCAGCCGAATATCTGCGTGTTCGGACAGGGCGGCCGCCTGCGCTTGCAGGTGGGACCCAATCAATATGCGCTGTCGGAAAATTCGCCGCGGATCCGCTGTACGCGCGGTGTGGCCAGCTTCGGATTTCGCCGGCGTTTTTCCGTCGAGTCGAGCACCGGCGGCGTGCTCTACAGCAACTCGTACTGGGTCAATCAACGCCACGATTTCTTTCGTTGGCTGGCAATCAAGGCCGAGGACCCGGATTGGCGCGTCGCGAGCGGTCGTCAGTGGTCGGAGGGCCTGGCCGCCGAGTCGCTGCGCGCACTGTGAGCGCCAGGAGCGCCGTGAGCGCCGGCGCGCGGCAATAGGCCGGCGAGTTCTGCCTCGCTCAGATAGCGCCACTGCCCCGCCCCAAGCGATCCCAAGTGAATGTTCATGATTCGCACGCGCTTGAGCCGCTGCGCCTTGTAGCCGAGGGCGGAGCACATGCGGCGGATCTGCCGATTCAAGCCTTGAGTGAGAATCATGCGAAACGACTCCTGGTCGATGCGGGCGACCTTGCAGGGCTTGGTCAGTTCGCCCATGATTTTCACCCCGCCGGCCATCATCTTGAGCGATAGATCGGTGATGGGGCGATCCACCCGCACGATGTACTCCTTCTCGTGGTTGTTTTCGGAGCGAAGTATTTCGTTGACGATGTCGCCGTCGTTCGTCAGGAGAATCAGGCCTTCGGAGTCCTTGTCCAAACGGCCGATCGGAAAGATGCGCTCGGGGTGGCCGATCAAATCAACGATGTTGCCTTCAATGTGAGCTTCGGTGGTGCAGGTGATCCCGGCCGGTTTGTTGAGGGCAATGTAGATCTGCTGTTTACGCGCACCGACGAGCTCGCCGTCGATGCGTACCACGTCGCCGTCGGACACCCGGGTGCCCAACGCGGCGAGCTCGCCGTTGCACGTGACGCGACCCGCAAGAATCCACTTGTCCGCCTCGCGCCTGGAGCAGGCACCCGTTTCGCTGATGTACTTGTTGAGCCGCACCGTCTAACCGCGGCCGCGCAGAAATCCGGCGATCTGCTGCGCCAGCTTTTGCGAATCCGTGCCGAACGGATCGTTGCCGTAGGCGGCGACATCCACCACCCAATGCGGCTGCTTGACGGCAGCGATGCGCTCCGCCGACGGGGCGCCGGCCAGCACCAGGCGCCTCACCAGTTCAGTGCGCGTGGCCGCGAGCTCAAGAGCGACGTCGGCGCCAAAATGAATTCCCATCAGGTCGATCTGACGCAGTCGCAGATCGTTGGCAAGATCCGATATCGCCCCGGCGGCCTCCGCAATGCTGCGCGTGGGCGAAGGGTCCGATTCGCCGAATCCGGGCAGGTCGGGCGCATAGACCGAGCGTACGTCGGCGAGTTCGGGAAGGATGCCGCTGAAGCTGCGGCTGGCGGTATCCGCCGAATGCAGGCAGAACAAGGTCACCTGCTCATCGAAGCCGCCGGTGGTCGGAAAGGCGGTGCGCACGTGCAGTTGCCCGAATTTGCAGTCAAAGTAAGCGCGCCGGGTGCGAACCGTGGGCGAAGCGGATGCTCTTGGGACCCTCATGTTGCGCCAAGGATACGCGAAGTGAGCCCCGGACCTCGACTCCCCCGCAGCCGGTTCCCCGCCCCTCATGTTGCTTTTATACTACATTAATTTTTGCACTTCTTTGCAATTGGGCTAGCTTCGGTGGCAGCTCGGAGCTAGAGTGTTGCTCGGACGCAATAGGATCTTAGGGAAGTAAACAGACCAATCATCGCCGGAGCGCGAAACAAAACGCCGCAGAAAAAAGGCATGGGGAATTGAAAGCCGGGCACTGCCCGGCTTTTTTATGCCTAATCGACGCGATCCCACACGCGAGACATGGTGAATCCGCTCGAACGGCCTCCCTTGAAATCGACGATTTGCACCAGCCGCCGACCATCGTCGGACAGCCCGAAGTGCTGCTCGAACGGCGGATGGTCTTCGTCAGAATCGCGGATTTGGACGATAAGTATCTTCTCCGCCCACCCACATCGGGGGGGCGGCGCATCCCGCGACCGGGACGGTGCATCGCGCCGCGAAGAATCGCCATTGCCATCGGGGGCGTCCCTGTGATGCCCTCGATGCGAGCCCCCTTCCATGGGCTGGCAGACGACGCTCCTGCCGTCCGAGGTGAATGCGACGACGCCCGCGACTTGCTTGATGTCGAGCTGCTTGCCTGGCCAACGCAGGCCATCGCTCATGGCGCTCGCCGAAGGCATCGCCGGCCCCATGGGGC
>JBARBX010000720.1:0-2120 GCA_049793535.1 Steroidobacteraceae bacterium
GCCCTGAGCATGCGCAGCCGGCAATACGGGCTGACGGTCGAACGCATTTGGGCGTTCGTGGTGGCGGGTGCCGCATTGCTGTATTCGGCCGGATATTCGCTCGCGGCATTTGGTCGGGGCGCATGGCTCGCCAGCATGTCGCGCATCAATGTCGCCGTTGCGATCGCGCTCATCGCCGTACTGTGCGCGGCGCTGACGCCGCTGCTGTCGCCCTATCGCCTGGCGGCCGATAGCCAGTTTCGCCTGATGCGCGACAGGGGCCTCGCGGCCACGGAAGACAAGCTCCCGAACCGGTTTGGCATGGCGCAAGATACCCCGCTGCACTACCTGCGCTTCGACTCGGGTCAGTATGGGCGGGGGAAGCTGCAAGAGCTGGTCGACTCACCGACGGGGAGGGACGCGGACGGCGTTCGGCAGGCGGCAATGCGATTGCTGGCGCAAAAGAATCGTTGGGAGTCTCAGCCTGTGTCGGACACCGCCGCGCTGCTCGGCAAGCTGCATACCTATCCCGAGGGACGCACGCTCGATCAGGACCTCAAGAACAAGCTGACGGTGGATTTGACCAAGCCCGAGAACGGATTCACCTATCAGAGCCTGGCGGAGGCGAACGCCGTGGGCATTTACATCGATTTGCAGGGCAATGGCGCCGAGGAATTCGTGTTCCTCACGGCCAATCACGGAATCGTGTATGAGCATCGTGAGGGAGGCTGGGGTCTCGTCGCCGACGCGTACGCGCGCTCCTACGCGCAGCCCCGGAAGTTGGAACTTCTGGAGGCGCTGACCCGGGGCAGCGTGTCCGCCGCCGCGCCAAAATGGAAGGAGCTGTCGGTCGGCGGCCGCACGTTTACGGTGAGTGGGCGAGACGGCCGGGCGGTCCTGGCGCGGCGGGTCCTTCCGCCGCAAGAATAGCGGCCTCGTCCTCCAATGTTTCCGCGGCAACGTCCTCCGGGTCCGGGCGGCGAAATCCCCTCGCGAATTAAGGCATTTTCCCTTTATTTATAGATAGTTACACCGTACCATCTCGGCCGTGACCTGGTCCGCCAAGCAGTACACGATGTTCGAGGACGAACGCACCCGCCCGGTGCGGGATTTGGTATCGGCCATCCCCGTCGTCGAGGCCCGGACGGTGGTCGATTTGGGTTGTGGACCGGGTAATTCCACCGAAGCCCTGGCGGCCCGTTTCCCCGATGCGGCCATCCACGGCCTGGACAGTTCTTCCGACATGATTGCCGCCGCCCGTCGCCGTTTGCCGCGGGCGCAGTTCGAGATCGCGGATGTCCAAGAATGGAAGGACCCGGGACCGTTCGACGTGATCCTGGCGAATGCTCTGCTGCAGTGGGTGCCCGATCACGCCAAATTGCTGCCTGCGCTGTCTACGAAGCTCGCCCACGGCGGGGCGCTCGCCATTCAAATGCCAGACAATCTAGATGTTCCAGCACATCGGTTGATGCGCGAGACCGCTGCGGCAGAACCCTGGGCGCAGAAACTAGCGGAGGCTTCGGCGAGCCGAATCCGCCTAGCCGGGGCCTCTGAGTACTACGAGTTGCTGCGTCCTGTGTGCGCCAAGGTGGATATCTGGCGCACCACGTACTATCACGCGCTGTCGGGCGGGGCTGCCGCGATCGTGGAGTGGTTCAAGGGCAGCGGCCTGCGGCCATTCTTGGAGCCGCTCGACGCCGCATCGCGTGCGGCCTACCTCGAGCGCTACACCGCCGCCGTGGCGCTCGCCTATCCGCCGCTGCCCGACGGTTCGGTGCTGCTGCCTTTCCCCCGGTTGTTCATCGTGGCGATCGCTGGGTGAATACCGTCCCCGAGATCTTGCGCGAGCCGCTGGCCCGCTGGTGGGAGCGCGCCGACGGCGATGAGGTGTTTCACCGGGCCCACGCGGAGCTGCCCGAAGGCCTGCGCGATGAACTGCCGCGGGTGGCCGCCGGCAGCGAGTTCGTCGCCTCGGTATTGATTCAGGACCGCGAAGCGCTCGGCTGGTTCGCGCACCACCTGGAACCTTCAGAAGCCCGCGCGGCAGGCGCCGACTACGAGTCGCGCGCGACGGCGGCCGCGACCACGGCGGAGGCGCAACGCATCCTGCGCGAGTGGCGGCGCCGCGAATTGCTGCGCAT
>JBARBX010000721.1:0-3575 GCA_049793535.1 Steroidobacteraceae bacterium
ATCAAGCCCTGAGTCAATCGGCGCAGATGACCACCAAGTTTCCGTGTTGAGCGACTCGAAGGTCGCTCGCCGAGCCGAAACGCCGGCTCAGTTCGGCAGGGTCCGTCAGCGCATATTGTCCGCGCTCGAGGACGACCACGGCGAGGTGGCCCGCGTGTGCCTTTTCCAGCAACGGCCCCGCGCTGACCCGTTCTGTTTTAAATCCATCGCTCTTCGCCCGCGTCAATGCCGCGATTCTGGCGTCAAAATGCCGGTGCGCTGCGATGACTACCGGGTTCAATTCGTTCTGTGCGCGCAATCCGCGCTCAAACGCGCGCTGCTCGCTCTCGAGAACCTTCACGTCCTGATCGAAACCCTTGGAGATATAAAAACTCAGAACGGGACGGACCGCCCGGGTGAACAAGCGATGCAGGTATGGCCCCGGACAAGCGACGAACCACCATATTGTCAGCCTGCGCCCGTCCGCACCGCGAGGCGTCGCCATGGAGTGAATCACGGGAAATCCGTTCAGATTCAACGTGACCAGATTGTCGTTCACTTGAATGCGCAGGTCGCCGCGCCGTCTCCTGCCGTAGTGGCTGGACATGACCGCCTTGTAATGCACATCGAAGCGCGCCCCATCGCTGGCGAAATCTTCCAGGGACTCGATCCGGAAGAAGATCGAGATATCCCGATGCAGGTGCTGATGAAACAGGTCGAGCGCATTGTCGAGCACCAAACTCCAGTGAGCGGCGACGTCTTTTCTCATCAATATGTCCACACTGCAGCCGGTTCCGTAAGGTGCAAGATCGGGCAACGGTATCGAATCGGCGTCTTCACGTGCGCCGGCAAAGGCCCAGATGACCCCGAATCGCTCGCGAAGCTCATGTCCTTCGACGCGCAGCCCGCTGTTGAGCACGCCGATGCCCGGAGCGGAAACCACCCGTCCGTTGGCGTCGACTTTCCAACCGTGATAGGCGCACTGAATGACCCGGCCGCACACCCGCCCCAGCGAGAGTTCGACGCCACGATGGGGACAGCGGTCGACCAGCGCCCCCAATGTGCCATCGGCGCCGCGAAACACGGCCAGATTCCTTCCCAGGAACTCGACACACAGGATGGCGTTGCTCTTCAATTCGCCGGACTTGAGCAGCGGACACCAGGTGTCCGGGGCATAGGGAACGAATCGAAGCTTGCTCTCATGGTGCTCGGTCGTCCGCAGCAGTCCGCTTCTCGACACCGCGTTTTCCTTGGGCAGAGACTCCGCGGAATCATTACCCCCGGTCATATCAATTCATGGCCCGTCTTTGGGCGGCGACAATCGCCGCCGCGATGAAGGTCAAAGCCAATCCGATCAGCACTCCGACCTGCGGAGCCAAGTCGAACAGACGGGCCTCATACCAAAACACTTTCTGATAGCCGTCGAGCGCCCAGGCGTTGAAGGTGAAAAGCCCGGCGGTTTTCAGTTGCTCGGACATCAGAAATCGCGGGAACATGCTTCCGCCCAGCACCGACATCACGAGGATGACCACCGTGGATATGCCCGCGAGTTGAGTTCGGCTGCGGCACAGAACGGCGAACAAAATTCCCAGCGCCGCCGCGGCCAGCGCTGTGGCCAGCGTCATGATGAGAAAGCCCCAGAAGTGCGTCCCCCTGAACAGCTCGACGTGATACGCGAGCGCCCCCCACAGGAACATAGCCGTTACCTGTACGGTTCCGATAGAGGTGAAAAAGAACCACTTGTGCAGCAGCCAAACTCGCACCGATACTCCGCTGACCAGGATTCGCTCGAGGATACCGCTTCCCTCCTCATCCAAGAGCGTTGCACCAGACCCCGCCATTGCGAACAGTAAAAACAAAACCGCGTTGCCGGCCGCGCCGTAGGCCACCGAAATTTTCCGCTGCTGTCCGAAGCCCGCACCGAACACGTCCAGGCGTTCCACGCGAACGGCAGGGATCTGCGGCGGCGCGGCGTCCAGGTTCGCGCCCTGCGGCAGCGCTGCGGACATCGAGGCCAGTTCAGCAAACCCGCGCAACGCGGATTCCAGCAATTTCGCCAGTATTCCCGCGTAGATGGGGTTTGCGCGATCCTCCAGCAGCTCGATTGCGCGGCTGCCGCCGTTCGAGGACTGGGAATTCTGGAATTCCGCCGGAAATACCACGATTGCCGTCAGGCGATTGTCTCGGAGCAGGCGCGCCCGCTCCCCTTGGTCCCCTGTCCTGTCGGTTGTGGTGCCCGAGAGTGCCACCAGGCTGAAATCCTTCTGCGCTTGCAGCTGGCGGATGATGTATCGCGTGGTATCACTGTTGTCGTGATCGATTACCCCCAATTTGACGGTCGCAATGGAGGTCGGGTCCGATAATTGCTCGAGCACCGCGGTCATGATCGAAAAGAAGACGATGGGCAGCAGGAAAATCAACACCAAGGCCAGCCGATCGCGCCTAAGGCAGAGCCACAACGAGCGCATCAGCGCCGCGTTCATTCGTCGACCTTGGACTTCGTCAGCAGAAGAAATACGGCTTCCAGGTCCGGAGCACCCACCTCGAGCGATCGGATTGTTGCTTGCGCGCGCTGAATCTTCTGCAATAGCGGCGGGAGCTCATCCAGGATATCGTGCAGCGTCGTATCGAACCGCATGTTGTCCGGCGACCTGACTCCAATTGACAGAGGATCGCGCAGCGGAGCGGCCAGACGAAGCGTCAGCCGATGATCGCCGCCGGGCGTATCGCGCACCAGATCGTTCAAGGTTCCGCACGCGATCACTCTGCCCTTGTCGATGATGGCGATCCGATCGGACATAATCTCCGCTTCGTGCAACAGATGGGTGGTGAGCAACAGCGAAGTACCGGCATCTCGCAATCCGTGCAGCATTCCCCAAATTCGCTGCCGGCTCTCCGGATCGACGTTTGAAGTGGGCTCGTCCAGCAGCAACAGCCTCGGGGAATGCAACACGCCGCACGCGATATTGAGGCGCCGCCTCATTCCCACCGACCAGTGTTTGATCGGTTCGTGTGCTCGATCCGCCAACGCGGTCCAGGCTAGCGCCCAATCCACACGCTTACGCAGCGCGCCGCCGCGCAGCTGGTTCAATCCGCCGAAAACTTCGAGGTTTTCAATCGCGGTGAGCAAGGGATAAAGCGCGATTTCCTGCGGCACGAGTCCGCAATTCGCCGTAGCCTGGGAACGGCCCTGCTGCCAAACGACCGATCCCGAGTCCAGCTTGAGCCTTCCGCAGATGGTCCGAACGGTCGTCGTCTTGCCCGCGCCGTTGCGCCCCACCAAGGCAAGGCATTCAGCCTCGCGAAGTTCGAGACATAGATCATCGAGAGCAAGGATGGGGCCGAAACGCTTGCGAGCATGCTCGATTTTGACGATATCACTCACTTGCGTGACTGCTGCGCTCAGATACCGTGCGTGAAGTTCATTTGCCGGCGCCGAATGTACCCCTCACCTTCTCGGACACGGCGTCAAGAAATGGGCGCCCCACCAGATCCGGGCGCTCCCGCTGAAGTTGCTTGGCATACCGCATCGCAAACTCCGTTTTCGCATAGTCCGTCCCGAACCAAGGATTGTCGGATTTCCAGCTCTTGACAGC
>JBARBX010000722.1:0-3404 GCA_049793535.1 Steroidobacteraceae bacterium
CGCGCGCAACGAGGTGCCGTTAATCGTGCTCGGCATGGGCAAGCTCGGCGGGCGCGAACTGAACTTCTCATCGGACATCGACCTTGTTTTTCTATTCTCCGAGGGAGGACAGACTGACGGGCCGCGCGAGATTGAAAACGAGGAATATTTCAATCGGCTCGGCCGAGAGCTCATCCGGTTGCTCGATGCCAGGAACGAGGACGGGTTCGTATTTCGTGTCGACATGCGTCTGCGGCCGTTCGGCGAGAGCGGTCCTTTGGTGGTGAGCCTGGGCTCGCTGGAAAATTATCTGCAGGAACACGGCCGCGACTGGGAGCGCTATGCCTGGATCAAGGCGCGCGCCATCGTGGGTGTCGACGCTTACGCGCCGGCGTACACGGAATTCGTGAGGCCGTTCGTGTATCGCCGCTATCTCGACTTCGGCGTGATCGAGTCGTTGCGCGACATGAAGGCATTGATCGCCCGCGAAGTGTCGCGGCGCGAGCTCGATCAGCATCTGAAACTCGGCAGCGGCGGCATTCGCGAGATCGAGTTCATCGTGCAATCGACCCAATTGGTGCGCGGCGGCAGCGACCGGCGCCTGCAGGAATCCTCGCTGCTCGAGGTGCTGCCGCTGCTCGCGGGCTCGAAGCTGATGTCGGCGGCGGAGGTGGCCGAGTTGACCGACGCCTACCGGGTGCTGCGCAAGGCCGAGAATGCCTTGCAGATGATTCGCGACGAACAGACGCACTCGCTTCCCGACGAACCCATGGATCAGGCGCGGTTGAGCGTGAACATGGACCTTGCGGACTGGGCCGCCTGCGTCGCGCGCATCGATTCGGCGCGTGCCACGGTGGCGAGGCAATTCGAGGCCTTGCTGTCCGGGGGTCCCCGTGTGAGTCAGGCCGAGGCGGGAGCGGAATGGCTGGCGTCCGACGCCGCCGATATCGGCGAGGAGCTCGAGCGCGGCGGCTTTCCGCGCGGCGAGATTGCGGAGGTCGCGGCGACCCTGGAAGCCTATCGGCACGCCGCCTCCTATCGGCGGCTGGATGAGGCCGGCCGGCGGCGCCTGCACGTCGTCCTCGGGCGCGTGCTTAGTTCCGCCGCGCAACGCCCGAATCCCGCCCAGTTGGTGCAGCGTAGCTTGCGCGTGCTGGAGGCGATCGGCACGCGCTCGTCGTATCTGGCGCTGCTCACGGAGCAGCCCGCCGCGCTCCACCGCCTGATCGACGTATGCGCGATCAGCGGCTTTCTGTCGCGGCAGATTGCCGACTTTCCCTTGCTGCTGGACGAGTTGATCGATGCCAAGGCGTTCGACGAGCTGCCGTCGCGGCCGAGTTTCGTCGCGGAACTCGCCGCGCGCACGGAGCGGCTTCCCGCCGACGACCCTGAGCGTCAAGTGGAGGCGCTGCGCCAATTCCAGAAGGTGGCGGTGTTCACGGTGGCGCTTGCCGACCAGACGGCCCGGCTGCCGCTCATGAAGGTGAGCGACCGGCTTACCGACATCGCCGAGCTCATCATTCAATGCTGCATGGATATGGCGTGGCAGCAGATGACGGAGGTCTACGGAGTCCCGTGCTGCGGCGAGGAGGAAGCCGACCTACGCCAGGTCCGGGTCGCCGTTGCCGGCTACGGCAAACTCGGCGGCCTGGAGCTCGGCTATGGTTCAGATCTCGACCTCGTCTTTCTGCACGATTCGATCGGATCGATTCAGCACACCCGGGCGGCACGGCCGCTCGACAACGGCCTGTTCTTTTTGCGGCTGGGACAGCGCATCGTACACCTGCTCACCATGCATTCCGCGGCCGGCCGCCTGTACGAAGTGGACATGCGGCTGCGGCCGAACGGCAAGGGCGGATTCCTCATGACGGGCATCGACGCGTTCGAGCGCTACCAGGTGCAGGATGCCTGGACCTGGGAGCACCAGGCGCTGCTGCGTGCGCGCGCCGTGGCGGGCGCCGAAACTCTTTGTCATGCCTTCGAGGCGGCCCGCCGCCGTATACTGTGCACGGCGGTGCATCGCGGCACCCTGCGAGGCGACGTTGCGGAGATGCGCCTGCGCATGCGGCGCGAATTGTCCAAGGCCGGTACGGGACAATTCGACATCAAGCAGGATGCGGGCGGCATCGCCGACATCGAGTTTCTGGTGCAATACTGGGTGCTGGCGGCGGCGAATTCCCATCCGGGCTTGCTGACGTACACGGATAACATCCGCCAGCTCGAGGGCTTGGCGGCAGCGGGGGTGCTCGGCGCGGCGACGGCGCATTGGTTGACGGAGACCTATATCGGCTACCGCACGGTGCTGCACCACCTGTCGCTCGAAGGACAGGGGGAGCGAGTGGTCGAGGCGGCTCCTCACGCGGCGGTGCGCGCGAGAGTGATCGAGATTTGGCGCGAAACATTTGAGGAGGAGTGATGGCAGCATTGATCCAGGCGAATGCGCAGCATCAGTACACCGTGACCGCGGCCGATTTGCCGCTGTCCTGCCCGATGCCGGACATGTACCTGTGGAATTCGCATCCCAAGGTCTATCTGGCGATCGAGAGCACCGGGTGGGCCAAGTGCCCGTACTGCGGCGCCGAATACACTTTACGTTAGGCGCTTACGCGCCGAATCTACGGGGTCGAAGCGACCCCGTTTGATCGGTGTAAGATAAGAGCCTAGAGTTAATAAGCGCGGTAGGACTTCTCCTCGATAATGCCGGAGCCGAGAGCGGTATTGATGCGCCGTTTGATGGCCGCCCGCTGATCGTTTTCGAAGTAGACGGCGCGCGCCAGCCGGATGAATTCCGCATCGAAGGCCTGTGCGCGCTCCTTGTCGCGAATGTCGTCCTCGATCACCCACAGCCGCTCGTTGACCACCTGCAGGGCGGCGACGTCCGCGGCGACGTCGATTCTGGCGTACTCCGACGCGCCCCAAATCTCTTCGAGCGCGCGTAGTTCGAGACGTACGTTGGAGAGTTTGGCGGGGTCGGTCATGCGCTGCGACTTGATGCGCAGGATGGTGATCTTGTCGAGCAGCTCTCCTGGGGAGATGGGGACCTTGATTTCGTTCATTTGGCGATTGTAGCAATCAGTGAGTCGAGCTTGGCGGTCACCTCGCTCACGCCGATCAGCTCCATGACGCCGGCACGCTCGATCTTGGTGGTCCAGGGAATTTGCGCGGCGGGCTTCCCCAAATACCGTTGGGCGGCTTCGTCGTACTTGTCGACGCACCACTGTCGGCTGTAGTAGGGGCCGGCGCGCGCCGGATTGGTGGCCGCGTACAGCCCGATCACGGGCAACCCCACCATGGTGGCCATGTGAGCGGGGCCTGAATCCGGCGACAGCAGCGCGGTGCTCACGGAGAGCAGGCCGAGGAGTTCCGGCAATGTATCCTTGCCGATCTGGTTGACCACCGGGGCGCGGCTCGCGATCGCCGCGCCC
>JBARBX010000723.1:0-1653 GCA_049793535.1 Steroidobacteraceae bacterium
ATCCAACACCGGGCGCGGCTCCGGCTGGAGCTCGCCCCACACCCGGCGCTCGATCGCGGAGAGGTGTGCGGGCGCCTCGCGGCCGGGATTGAGGAATGCGAATTGCGTGGGGTAGGCCGGGAGCCGCTCGAGTTCGGCGATCGAGCGCAGCAAGGCAAGCGCCGCAGGGTGGGTATGCGCCAGCAAACTCAACGGCATGGCCTTGCGCGGACCGACGCGCAGCCGGTGCTGCCTGTCGAGATAGACCTCGCTGTCGCCGCCGAGGCCGCAGGTACGCACGTCCACCGCCTCGACCATGGTGCGCCAGGCGCCGACCAGGGCGCCCTCGCCGCTGATCACGGGCCGCCCGCCGGAGACCACCGCGATGTCGGTGGTGGTGCCGCCCATATCGGAAACCACGAAATCATCGAGCCCGGTGAGCAATCCTGCGCCGACCACGCTCGCCGCCGGGCCGGACAGTATGGTCTCGACGGGGTACTCGAGCGCGATATCCGCCTTCATCAACGAACCGTCGCCCTTGACGATCATCAAGGGAGCATCGATCGACTCGTCCTTGAGCACGCGCGACAACGCCTCGATTAGCTGGCGGATCTGCGGCGTCAGGCGTGCGTTGAGCGCAGCCGTCAACGCGCGCCTCGGGGCGTCGAGCTTGGAGCTCAATTCATGCGCGCAGGTCACGGGCTTCGGGGTCATCGCCCGAATCACTGCGCGGGTGCGCAATTCATGCGCCGGATTGCGCACGGAGAAATGGGCGGCGACGGCAAACGCTTCGACCTGGGATTGGTGCTGCTTGACGGCGCGGATCACGGCCGCCTCATCGAGAGGCACCGACTCTTCGCCGGTCGCGCTGTGCCCGCCATGGATCCGAACCACCAGGCCGCCGCTTCCGTGCCGCTCGAGGCCCGAGCGCTCCACCATGGCATCGTCGAAGCCGATCAGCAGAGTGCACACGGGACTGAAGCGGCTCTCGACCACCGCGTTGGTGGCGAGTGTGGTGGACACCGACACGAGTCCGATGTCCTGACGGCCGGCATCGGCCGGAAGCAGATGCAGCACCGCTCCAATTGCCTCGGCAATGCCGAGCGCAAGGTTCCAGGGAGTCGTGAGAGCCTTGGCGCTGGCGATGACGTGCCGGCCGTCGGCCAGCAACACCGCATCGGTGAACGTGCCGCCGGTATCGAGACCCAGCCAGATTTCTTGTGCCGATTTGCGCAACATGTCCTCGTGATTATCCACCTCGCGGCGAGCACCCGTCGCAGTCGCCGCGTAACATACCGGATTGGCGCGCCCGCCGCCCCGCCCCTTTCCTTGTCGCGACGACCTGGTTAAGCTGGTTGCCGGGGATCCGAAGGATTGGAGAGGCGTATGCAGAAAGCGGTGCGCAAGTATCTGAAGGCCCTTGAAGCGAACGACGTCGAGAAGGCGGCCGCGCTATTCACCGCCGATGGCTGGGTCCAATCGCCGTTTCTCGGCCGGCTGCCGGTGCGCGCCTATATGGCGAAGGTGGCCAACGCATCGAGCTCTTCCGAACTCACCGTCTACGATGTGCTGGTCAGCGCCGAAGGTCACATGCGGTCGGTCGCCTACTACCTCTACGATTGGCGGCTGAAGGACGGCTCGAAGGTCGCCTTCGAGTGCGCCGACGTTTTCAAC
>JBARBX010000724.1:0-1728 GCA_049793535.1 Steroidobacteraceae bacterium
ATTTAGAGATCTGAGGATCGCATCATGAGCGTGTTGATCCGTAGGGGTGGGCGGCAGGACGCGCGATTCCTAGCCTGGGCGATGCTTACTGCGTCGCGCGGGCACCTGGAAAAAGGCTGGTTCGACATCGCCTTGAACCAGCCTGAGAATCGGTGCCTGGAGTTTCTGCACGCCCTGACGACTGCCGCCATCCCGTCACGCTGGCACTACTCACGCTTCCTGGTTGCAGAGACCGAAGATGGTGCGGCCGCGGCGCTCTGCGCGTTTCGAACGGCAGACGCCTATCAACATTCTCTGACTGCTCTGGCCCAGACTGCGGATATGCTCGGGCTCCCTTCGGCCGAACAGGCATTGATCTGGCAAAGAGGGGCATACCTCTCTTCCTGTACGATACGACCCGACGATGACTCCTTGCTGATCGAGAGTATTGCGACGTTACCCAAGTTTCGCCGGCGCGGCTACACCGCAGCCCTTCTCGAGCGAGCAACGGAAGAAGGCCGAGCCGCGGGCCGCACACAGGCGGAAATGGCCGTCTTCATTGGCAATGACCCTGCCGAACGCGGCTACTTGAAAGCGGGATTTCGCTGCGTGGGTGAACTTCGCCACCCGGCCTTTGCGGCGGTGTGCGGCGCTGCCGGCCAGCGTAGGCTGCTGAAGGTTCTCTAGCTCCGCACGATGCTGACGGTCTCGGTTTCGGCATCGAAGATGATCCGGGCTTCGCCGCGCCTTAGCTGGCCGATGACGTGGGCCACCTTGTCCTCCAGGGAGAATTCCTTCTCTCCGTAATCCGTGCCCTCGCGAAGCACGAAGGACTCGACCACGGCGTGCAACAGGTCGGCCGCCAACTCGGTGTATGGAACCACCACCGGCTCGGGTGTTTCGTCAGCCATTTTCGCCTGCCCGATGTGCGAGCCAGGTGTCGAGGTGTCCCGCGAACGCGTTGCGGTCTGCCTGGGTGAGCGGCGGGGGGCCGCCGCCCACATTGCCGCTGGCGCGCAGGGTGTCCATGAAATCGCGCATGCCGAGAACTCCCCGAATCGTGTCCGGTGAATAGAGTTCGCCGCGCGGATTGAGCGCTTCACCACCCTTGGCGATGACCTCGGCCGCGAGCGGAATGTCGGCCGTGATGACCAGGTCCCCTGCGGCCAGCCGTTTCACGATCTCCCCATCGGCGACATCGAAACCGGAACGAACCTGCACCGCGCGCAGATTGGGGATGCGGGGAATCTGCAGCGGCTGATTGGCGACCAGAGTCACGCGGACTCCGGTGCGCTCGGCGGCCCGGAACAAGATTTCCTTGATGACCTTCGGACAGGCATCCGCGTCGACCCAGATACTCGCCCCTGCCACGTTCGACCCTTGCCACGCATCATGTGCACCGGAATCACACTATACAGGCCGCTTGCGGCGGGCTATATCATTTGGCTCGCGGCCCGCGACTGAATGGAGATGAGTTCGTGCCTGAGATCCACGCTGCGTTCCCCCAAACTGCGCCCGCCACCGCGATGCAGGGGTCGCAGAGCTGGGCGCGGCTCGACGGCGTGGACATCCTGCGAGGTCTCGCGATCCTGTTCGTGCTGATGAACCACGTCAACATGCGCCTGTTTCTCGCAAAGATTCCGTACGCGCAAGGTCTTCCTTCCCAACTGGTGTCCTCATTGGTATGGAACGGGCAATACGGCGTGCAGATGTTCTTTGCGGTCTCAGGCTTTCTCATCACCTCAACCT
>JBARBX010000725.1:0-4710 GCA_049793535.1 Steroidobacteraceae bacterium
TAGCCCGGCATCAAACCGAGAGCGCCTTGAACGCCCGGAGGTGCGAGCCGGGTCCGGAGCGGTTGAACGGCCCGGCCCGCCGCGACCTCGCGCAGCGCGCTCTCGACGATGGGAATGCAATCGGCGAGCGGCAGGAGCCGCTGCACCGAGGCCTGCGACAGGATCATCACCTTGGGCATAACCGCACTTCGCAGCTCAAAAACAAAACTGGGCCCATTATCAGTTATAATGCGTCACGAGTACAGATCCAGGCGCGGACGCCTGGCAACGAAATGACAGCACGATGATTCAATCCACTTGAAATGCGCGCCTACTGCGCCACTTTTTACGGCGAGACGAACACGTTCTCGCCGCTGCTGACGGGACGCGAGGATTTCGTGCCCATGGCGCTGGCCCTGCCCGGCACGGCCGGCTTTGCCGCCGCTTTCGCGCCCGTGCATGACCTGGGCGGCGAAGTCGTCGGGTGCTTCAACCGCGCCGCCCTGCCCGGCGGCATGGTGGTACGCGCCGCGTACGAGTCATTGCGCGATGAACTGCTGGCCGATGTCGCGAGCCGGATGCCGGTCGACTTCGTCGCGCTCAATCTTCACGGCGCCATGGTCGCGGACGGTTGCGTGGATTGCGAGGGCGATGTTCTGGCAAGAATCCGCGCTCTGGTCGGCGCCGCGACGCCGATCGTCGCCTCGCTCGATCCGCACGCCCATTTGAGCGCGGCGATGCTCGCGAACGCCGACGTGCTCGTCGCCTATCGGGAATATCCGCACACCGACGAGGCGGCCACGTTCGCCGAGGCGGTCCGACTCGGCGTGTCGATGGCGACGCATCGCATCCGACCGTGCATGACTGCGATTGCCTGCGGTCAGATTGCCGAATATCACACGACGCAGGAACCCATGCTCGGCATCCTGGCCGAGATGCGCGCCTGGCAGCGCCTGGATGGCGTGCTCGCGGTGTCGCTGATCCACGGCTTTCCCTGGGGAGACGTGCCCGATATGGGCACCGCGTCGTTGGTCGTCACCGACGGCAATCCTGCGCTCGGCCGAGAGCTCGCGCAGAAGCTGGCGATGCGCATACGCGCCGTCCGCGGCCACACCTCCCACGCCGTGCTGCCGTTCGAAGAGGCGCTGACTCGTGCGTACACGGCGCCGGGACCCGTCGTCGTCGCCGACGTTTCCGACAACCCGGGTGGCGGCGCGCCGGGAGATTCCACTTATCTGTTGCAATGGCTGCTCGCCCGCTCGGTACCGGCCGCATTCGGACCGTTGTGGGATCCATTCGCGGCGGCGCAGGCGCACAAGGCGGGGATGGGTGCTCGCTTGACGCTGCGGCTGGGAGGGAAAACCGGCGCGGCCTCCGCGCAACCGGTCGACGTCGAGGCCGTGGTGATCGCGACCTGCGAGCAGTTGCGCACGGACGGCGTCGGCGGCTACGAGGTGAGCTACGGCCGCAGCGCATCGCTCTCCGTCGGCCCGGTCGAAATCGTGGTGACCAGCGAGCGCGAACAGGCGATGTGCCCCGACATGTTTGTGCGGCTGGGTATCGCGCTCGAGGACAAGCAGATTATCGTCGTCAAGTCCGCCCAGCATTTTCGCGCGCGCTACGAGTCGAGCGCGCGGGACATCCTGTATGCCACAAGTCCGGGGGCGCTCAATTTGGATTTTGCAGCGCTGCCCTATCGGGCGGCCAATCGCGGCCTATGGCCGCTGACGCGTGACTCATGACGCGCAACCACGCAGGCAGTCGAGGCGGCAGGCCCCCCGAATTGTTCGGTCATCCCGCCGGGCTCACGGTATTGTTCTTGACGGAAATGTGGGCGGACTTCTCGTACTACGGGATGCGAGCCCTGCTCGTCTACTACATGACCCGCAGGCTCGGTTTCTCGATTGCCGCGGCCTCGACCATCTACGGACTGTACACCGCCTCGGCCCACCTCACGCCGCTGGCGGGCGGGTTGCTGGCCGATCGGTGGTTGGGCAAGAGGAACAGCGTCGCCGCGGGTGCCACGATCATGGCCGCCGGCCACTTCATGATGGGGGTCCCGGCGCTGTTTTATTTTGCACTGGCCACCATTGCGATCGGTTTCGGGCTGTTTCTGCCGAGCTTGCCGGGTCAGGTCGCCTCGCTGTATCCACCCGACGACGCGCGCCTCGACCGCGCCTACAGCGTCTACTATGTCGGCATCAATTTAGGCTCCTTCCTCGCCCCTCTCGTGTGCGGCACGCTGGGCGAGAAGTATGGCTGGAGCGTCGGTTTTGGCGCCGCGGGCGTCGGGATGCTCGCGGGCCTCGTCATCTATCTCGCCGGCATGCCGTTGCTGCCGCCGGCCGCCGCTCCCCGCTTCCAGCGAAGCGGCCGCACCGGGTTCGCGCTGCGCCTGCGGCCTCTCGCCCGACCGCTGCTAGCCGTCGCGCTCGCGGTCATCCTGTTTCGGATCGCCTATGAGCAGATCGGCAACAGCATTGCGCTGTGGGCGGAAGTCGGTGTGGACCGCGACATCCACGTGCTGGGACATTTCGTCGTGCCGATGACCTGGTTTCAGTCGTTGAATCCCCTGTTCATTTTTCTCTTCACACCGCTCATCCTGCGATGGTGGGTCTGGCAGGGGCGCCGCAACACGGAGCCTGCAGCGATCGGCAAGATGTCATTCGGCGCCGCCCTCCTTGGCGCAGCCTTTGTGCTGATCGCCGTCGCGAGCGCAAACCCAGGACCCGGCGGACTGCGCGCGTCGTGGACAGTTCTGGTGCTGTTCATGGCGGTGCTGACGGCCGGGGAGCTCTTCTTCATGCCCATCGGCTTGTCGCTGGTCACCAAGCTGGCGCCGCCCGAGGATCGGGCCACCATGCTCGGGGGCTGGTTCATCCTCGCGTTCGTCGCCAATCTCCTGGCGGGTCTGCTCGGCAGAAATTTCGGCGCTTGGCCGCCCGGCATTTTCTTCGCGATCTGCGGCGGAGTGGCCTTTGCATCCGCAGTGCTGCTGTGGTCGATGCGCAGAGTCAGCTTGGCGGCCGGCGAGGCGACCTCGTGATCCTGCCGCTGCTCAACGCCGCGGCGCGATACCGAGCGCCCGTTCTATCGCCACGGGGTCGTACCAGTGGCCGCCTTTGATGACCATCGTCACCTTGCGCAGGTCTGCGATGTCACGCGCGGGATCGCCGTCGACGAGAATCATGTCGGCCAGCTTGCCCGGCGCGATCACCCCGCGTTCATAGTCGACACCGATCACATGCGCCGAGGTCAAGGTCGCCATGCGCAGAACCTCGGGAGGCGGGATGCCGGCGCGCGAGTACAGTTCCAGCTCGTGAATCAGCATGTAGCCTGAGTCGGAGTCGGTGCCTGGAATGATGGTGACGCCGGCGTCGTACAGCGCCTTGAGGAGCCGCAGCATCGCCGGAAATGCGGCTCGATAGGCGGCTTCTTGGCCCGGAGGGATGGGCAGCGCATCCGCCAGCATCCGGCGCCTGACCTGCGCCGGAAGGCGCGGCGCGACGGACTCCAATCCAGGCGTGACGGCGGTGGGATCGCCGCTGAACATTCCTTCGAATACGTTCATCGTCGGGTCGAGTACGGTGTGATGGCGCTTCAGGAATTCGATGAAGCCTTGCACACGGGGGTTTTCCGGCCCGAATTCCCGCGCATGCTCGGCAACGGCGGTGAAGCGCGTCATGCCGCGCGTATCTTTCACGGTGTCAAAAATAAAGTTCAGTATGACGAAGTTCAAATGCTGGATTTCATCGGCCCCGCCTTCGACGAATTGCTGCGCCGACATGAACGCCGGCACATGTCCGCTGACGCGCAGACCGTGCGCGTGCGCTTCGTCCGCGATCAGAGGCACGAGCGGCGGACTCATCGAGGAGTAGATCTTGATTTGCCCGTAACCGTGCTCCGCATACCAATCCACATCGGCGATGGCCTGGGCCGCGGTGTCGACCAACATTTTCGTCGGAGCGGCCAAAGGTCCGCGCCCATCGATGATGCCGGCCTTGAACACGCGCGGGCCGAGTTCGGTGCCGCGATCGAAGCGCTCGACTCGTTTTAGGAACTCATCGGTGTCATTGGCCATATCGCGCGTGCTGGTGACGCCGTTGGCCAGATCCAGTGTGCCCAGCATGGGGGAGAAATGCTGATGGTTGTCCCAAAGCCCCGGCATCAGGAACCGATCTGCCGCATCGATCGCCTGGGCGCCTGCGGGAACCGGGAGTTCGGCATCCGGCGCCACGCGCACGATGCGCGCACCGCGGATCCAGACGCTCATTCCCGCGGTGACCGTCAAGTCGCGGGGGTCGAACAGCCGGGCGTTGCGAATGATCAAGTCCGCGCCCGGTACATGGGTCTGCTGCTGCGCCAATCGCGAAGACTGCGACTCATCCTCGGCGGTCTGTGAATTCGACAAGCTCGACAATTCCGGCGTCCGACCGGCCGGCAACACCGACAGCCACCCCGTGAGATATGCCGCGGTCTCGCCGGCTCGGTCCAGCCATACGGAGGTCGGCATGTAGTCGAGCCCGGCAATCCGGTATTGAGTGAGGCCGGCCACCGATTTCTCGGAATCTATCCAAGCTTCGCCGGCGGGCAGCAGCGCCAGCCGGTGTCCGGGCGCCTTGATGAGGGCGCGCGCCAGAACCCCCATGAATTCCGGCGGGGCGTTATTCGGCAGGTAGAAGATTTCGCCGGATACCGTTCGCTCGCCCTGCTCTGTGGGATTGCGCCAAA
>JBARBX010000726.1:0-10008 GCA_049793535.1 Steroidobacteraceae bacterium
ATCGAGCGTCGGTAAATTTGTCGCGATCGGGCTTAACTACTCGGATCACGCCGCAGAATCGAACATGCCGATCCCAACAGAGCCCGTCGTGTTTATGAAAGCCACGAGCTGTCTGAGCGGTCCCAACGACCCTATCATGTTACCGAAGAACTCCGTCAAGACTGACGGGGAAGTGGAACTGGGGGTCGTTATCGGCCGCACAGCTCGGTATATCGAACGGGAGCACGCGCTTGACTATGTCGCTGGGTACGCGGTCATACATGACGTCAGCGAACGCGAGTACCAACTCGAGCGCGCTGGTACGTGGGACAAAGGCAAGGGATGCGACACGTTCGGTCCCGTGGGTCCCTGGCTGGTCACGACTGACGAAGTCGGCGATCCACAGAAACTCGACATGTGGCTCGACGTGAACGGCCGACGCATGCAAACGGGGAATACCCGCACGATGATCTTCGCTGTTGCCGATATCGTCTCTTACGTCAGCCGCTTCATGACGCTGCTTCCGGGAGATCTCATTGCTACGGGCACTCCGCCCGGAGTGGGTATGGGCCAAAAGCCCCAACCCGTTTATTTAAGTCCGGGCGACGAAGTCCGCCTCGGAATCGAGAAGCTGGGAACCCAGCAGCAGGTCGTGATCCCGTGGCGACGGGAGCTGGTATATGAACCAATTGGATCTTAGAGGCCGGGTTGCGATTGTTACGGGAGGCGCGCGTGGAATCGGCTACGCAGTGGCTGAACGTGTGCTCAGATCCGGCGGTTCCGTGTCGCTATGGGACCGGGACGGCAAGCGACTCGAAGAGGTTTCCACCACGCTGGCGTCACTCGGAAAGGTATCTTGCAGACGTGTGGAACTGACTGCCGATGCTGAAGTAAGTGCGGCCGCTCAAGACGTGCTTTCGCGCTTTGGAAAGATAGATATATTGGTAAATAACGCGGGTGTCACGGGGGGCAATGGTCCGACTTGGGAGCTCGACCCGCAGGTGTGGCGCAGTGTCGTTGAAGTAAACCTAATCGCTCCATTTTTGCTGTGTCGGGCGATTGTGCCGCAGATGATTTCGAACGGCTATGGACGTATCGTCAACATTGCATCGATCGCTGGAAAGGAGGGTAACCCGAATGCGTCCCACTATAGCGCGTCGAAAGCTGGGCTCATCGGATTAACCAAGTCGCTCTCCAAGGAACTTGCGGGCAAGGACATCTTGGTCAATTGCGTTACACCGGCGGCAACTCGGACGGAGATTTTCGACCAGATGAAGCAAGAGCACATCGACTATATGTTGTCGAAGATCCCGATGGGTCGATTCGCGAAACCGAGCGAAATTGCAGCGCTCGTTTGTTGGCTTGCAAGCGAGGACTGCTCCTTCAGCACCGGCGCGGTATTCGACGCGTCGGGTGGTCGAGCCACTTACTAATAAGTTGAACGGGAATTCATGAGTCGACAGACCATAAGGCGCATTCGCGCCAACGCGGTTCGCGACGTACCTGGCCTCTGAACCAGCATAGAGTGTTACCTATGAATCGGTGAGCTCAAAAACTCAGGGACGCATCTTGAGGGCATTGCCGCCGAAGAAGCCGTCCACACTGTCCAGGTCGATGATAAGGGCTACGCCCTTACGTTCCTGGTCCATGTTGCGCTCGATTTCGGGCGAGTCGTCGTACACTTTACGGCGTGCAGGCTCTGAAGAATCCACGTGCCCGCGGCCGCGGAATGTGACGAAGGCTTTCGATTGTGCATTGAGCTCGCCGTAAAGCAGGGCAATGTGCGGGTGTCCGCTCGTGACCGCTTTGAGGATACCGCCTTCGGGATTGCGCACCCAGATGGCGAGTTGGGTGTCGCTGTAGGCCTGCACGCTGCCGCGAAACGACAACTCGGGTCGGCCATCGGGTGACACGTACGCGACGCTCAGCATCCTGCCGCGCGCGAGGGCGGTATTAACGGTGTCCTTCAGTGAAGGTGACAGTTTCAGCTCGGTGAGTACCGGTGGAGTCTGTTGAGTAGTCATAGAATCACCATCTCCGCTGGGTCGCGTCCGTGGGCGGATTTGATTGTAGCGCGGTCGGCGCGCATTGACAGGATCGGTGCACGTGGGAGGTCCGTTCTTAACTCACGTGGCGCGGCTTGTGCGCGACCTCGTCCAGCTTGTCGCCGAGCACGCGCCGTACGCTCACGTAGAAGATGGGGATCATCAGCAAGCCCAGGAAAGTGGCGAACAGCATGCCGCCGATCACGCCCGTGCCGATCTCGTGACGCGAGGCGGCGCCGGCGCCGTTTGAGAGGACCAGCGGTAGTACGCCCAAGATGAACGCCATCGAGGTCATGAGGATGGGGCGCAATCGCAGCTTGCCGGCCTCGATCACCGCATCGAATAGCGTCTTGCCCTTGGCTTGCGCGTCAACCGCAAATTCGACGATCAGGATGGCGTTCTTCGCCGCGAGGCCAATCACCGTGACCAGTCCGATCTTGAAATAGATGTCGTTGGGGATGCCGGAGAGCTTGCAGAATGTCACCATGCCCAACACACCCAGCGGAACCACCAGAAGTACCGCCACGGGAATCGACCAGCTCTCGTACAGAGCGGCCAGGCATAGGAAGACGACGACGATCGACAGCACCAACAGCAGCGTGGCCGAATTGCCGGCCAGGATTTCCTGATAGGACTGTCCGGTCCAATCGGCGGCAAATCCTCCGGGCAGGGACTTGTCGATGATGTTTTGCAATGCCTGCATGGCCTGGCCGGTGGAATACCCCGCCGCGGCACTGCCGACGATCTCCACCGCGGCATAGCCGTTGAAGCGCGGCAACGCCTGCGGCCCCACGCCCCAACTGGCCCTGACCACGCTGGACAGCGGCACCATGTTGTAGGGGCTGATCGAGGTATTGCCGGCTGCGGGATTGAGGGGTGTCGCGTAGCCGCTGGTGTTGGAGCCCTGGGCGGCGGCGCCGGCCGCGCCAGTCGCGGCACCGCTGATTCCGCTCGGGGTGTACAGGTGCTGGAATGCGTCGGTGCTGCGCCGAAAGGGCGCATCCGCCTGGACGTAGACCCGCTTGACCCGTCCTCCATACGTGAACTGATCGATGTAGTTGGGTGCTAGCTGCAGTTGAATGGCCTGGTAGACGTCGCTCAGCGACAACCCCATGGTTTGCGCCTGCACTCGATCCACCTCGATCTTTAGCTGCGGTGCTTCAGGCAGCGAGTTGGGGCGAGTGCCGGTGAGCATGGGACTCTTGCCGGCGTCATCGACCAGAGTCTTTTGCGCGGCGGTCAGTTGCGCCCGCGATTGGCCGGCGCGGGCCTGTAGATACATATCGACACCGCCGAACTGGCTCAAGCCGCGAATGGTAGGCAGGTTCACCACGAAGATCTGAGCATCGGTGACGCCCTTCAGAATCTTGTTTGCCTGCGCAATAAGCTGCGTGGACGTCCGGGAACGCTTGCTCCAATCCGTCAACTTGATGAAGGCCATGCCGACGTTTTCACTTTGCCCTACGAAGCTGAAGCCCTCGGGGCAGAACACGCCGGCGATGTCCTTGCCGACCGCGCTGTGCTCGAGCGTCTCGCGCACTTTATCCATGACCTGCGCGGTGCGCTGCAGGGTTGCGCCCGAGGGCAGGTTGACGATCGCGAGCATGAAGCCCTGATCCTCATCGGGGACGAAGCTCGTTGGGAGGTGCGTGTAGAGAAAGCCGGCCACTACCGTGATCATGGTGAACACCACCATCCAGCGCGGCGCACGATGAACGGCCGCACCGATATGGCCGATGTAGGTGGTGCCGATCCAGCCGAATCCCCGGTCGAACCAGCGGAATGCCACGTTTTTCTTCTTCTCGACTTCCTGGCGTGGCCGCAGGATCGTGGCGCAAAGAGAGGGCGTGAAGGACATCGCCAGAAACGCCGAGAAGCCCATGGACATCGCGATGGTCAGCGCAAATTGCGAGTAGATGATGCCGGTTGCACCGGGCTGCAGGGCCGAAGGCACGAACACCGCGGCCAGCACCACCGTGATGGCGATGATGGCGCCGGTGATCTGGCCCATGGCCTTGCGCGTGGCCTCCCTGGGTTCAAGGCGCTCCTCATCCATGATGCGTTCCACGTTTTCGATCACCACGATGGCGTCGTCCACGACGATGCCGATCGCCAGCACCATGCCGAACAGCGTCAACAAATTGATCGAGAAATGCAGTATGGACAGCCCCATGAAGGTGCCCAGCAGGGCTACGGGAATCACCAGCGTCGGAATGATGGTGGCGCGTATGTTCTGCAGGACGATCAGCATGACCACGAACACCAGCGTGATCGCCTCGACCAGCGTCTTCACCACGTCGCCGATGGAGGCGGTGATGAAGGGGGTCGTGTCATAGGGAACGTCCCAGGCCACCCCTTGCGGCAAATCCTTGGCGAGGACGGCCATTTGCGCTTTGACCGTCTTCGCGATCGCCAGGGCGTTGGCGCCGGGCAGCAGAAACAGCCCCAGACCGCCCGCCTGCTTGCCATTCCAGACCGCGGAATTGCCGTAGCTCTGGCCTCCGAAGGTGACGCGGGCGACATCGCTCAGGCGCACCGTGGTGCCGTCGCTGTTGGTCAGCAGGAGGATGTCGTTGAACTGCTGCGGCGAGGAGAACAGCGTATCGCCGGATACGGTGGCCGTGAAGGTCTGACCTTTGACGGCCGGATCCGCGCCGAGAGAGCCGGTGGCGAACTGCGCGTTTTGCGCGTTGATGGCACTCAGCACCTGGCTGGAAGAGAGCCCGTAACCCTGTAGCTTGTCGGTATCCAGCCAGATGCGTATCGCGTATTCAGAGCCGAGCAGAAAAGTGTTGCCGATGCCGCTGATTCGCGACAGCACCGGTTGGATCTGCGAGGCGAGAATGTCGCTGAGGCGGCCCGCATTGACCGACGGGTTGTCGGACGACAGCGCCACGAACAACAGAATGTCGGGGCTGGCCTTCGCGACAGTGACGCCCTGCTGGGTCACCTCGGTGGGCAGCAGGGGCTGCGCCAGGGCGACCTTGTTCTGCACCTGCACCTCGGCGATGTCCTGGTTGGTGCCGGTGGCAAAGGAGAGAGTGATGGTGGCAGTGCCGTTACTGTTGGATGTCGAAGTGAAATACAACAGATTATCGATACCGGTGAGCTGCTGCTCGATGACCTGCGTAACCGTCGATTCCATGGTGGCGGCACTGGCGCCGGGGTAGGTTGCCGAGACCGTCACTTGGGGCGGCGCGATGTCGGGATACGCCGCGATCCCCATGCGCGTCATCGAGATGACGCCGCCGAGGCAGATCAGGATGGAGATGACCCAGGCAAACACTGGGCGATCGATGAAGAAATTGGGCATGACGCGGATTTCCTAGTCAATAAACATAGCCTGGGGCGGGTCGCAGTCCTACAGGCTCCTGCCGGTTGCGGGGGGCGCGCCGGCTCCTGGTGGGCTCGCCGTGAGTGGGGGCGGCTGCCAGGCGACCGCCTTGGCCTGGCCGCCCTCGTGCGCACCCTGCAGGCCCACGACAATCACCTGGTCGCCGCTCGCGAGGCCGCCGGTGACGATCCAGTCGTTGCCGTAGCTCTCGCCGGTGGTGACATTCCTGCGTAGCACCTTGTCGTCCGGCCCGACCACCAACGCATAGGCACCGACGGTGTCGCGTTGCACCGCCTGCTGTGGGATCAGGTACACGTGGCTCTGCTCGCCGAGAGTGATCCTAAGCGTCACATACATGCCCGGCAGCAGTACGTGCTTCGGATTGGGTACCAGCGCGCGCAGATTCACGGCGCCGGTGGCCGGGTTCGCGACCACATCGGAGAAATCCAACGCGCCGGACTCACCGTAACGGCTGCCGTTGGGGAGAGTGATCTGTACTTTGGTGTCGCTCGGGTGCGCAAGCGCGACGTTCTGCGCCTGACGCAGGTTCAACAGGTCGGCAGCGCTGATGGTGAAATTCACATAGAGCGGGTCAATTCGCTGCACCGTCGTCAGCAGTGTGCCGCCTGAGCCGCCGTCACTGGTGGCGCTACCCACCAAGGCGCCTTGCGTGACCTGCTGCTGGCTGGCGGTGCCGCTGATCGGCGAGGTGACTCGGGTATAACCCAAATTGATGCGCGCGGTCGCGACAGCCGCCTGATCGGCTTGAACCTTCGCGGCGGCGCTACGCTCCGCCGCATCGGCGTCGTCCACGGTCTGCTGCGATACCGATCCGACCGGCAGCAACTTGTGATCGCGCTCGGCGGTCACGCGGTTGTTGATGTGCGTGGCTTGATCCTCGGCCAGGACTGCCAGGTTGTTGTTGAGCACGGCCGTGTAATAGCTCGGGTCGATCTCGAACAGGAGCTGCCCCTCCCTGACCTCATCGCCTTCTTTGTAGGTACGCTTCACCAGCACACCCGACACACGAGCGACGACGTTGGCGCTGAAATATGCCGACAGGCGGCCGACCAAGTCCCGGGTGAGTGGAACCGTTTGCTGCTCGGCCGTCACCGTGCCGACCTTGGGCGGCGCCGCCGCAGAGGGCGCCTTGCCCGAGCTGCAGCTCGCTACAGCAATCACGACAAGACACGGTAACAACGCCTGCGGTGCGGGCTTCATAGTGAGCTCCAATACGGTTTGATCGTTTGAGCGATGGCTGCGCTTTGCGCAACTCACCGCGCCGCGAGACCTACTGTGGGGCGGGACTCATCCCACTGCCAGCCCCCACCCAAGTTCTTGATCAGGGTCACGCTGCTCTGAGTGAGCGAGGCTTGGCTGTCCTGTAGATTCTGTTTTGCCGACAGCAGCGTGAGCTGCTCACTCAGCAGGATCTGTTGGCTAGCCGTACCGGCCTCCCGTTGTGCGCGCGTACTGTCGAACAGCTTCTGGGTGCGCTGATAGATGTGGGTGTAAGCCTGAACCTGCTGCTGCAGATGATTCCACGACGAAACGCTGTCTTCGACGCTCTGGAAGGCTGTCAGCACGGTCTGCCGGTAATTGGCCACGTCCTCGTCGTAGGTCGCGCGGGCTTCGCCCACCGCGGCGCTACGGGCTCCGCCGTCGAAGAGGGTCTCAGCCAGGGTGGGGCCCAGTGTCCAAAAGCGGTTGGGCAGCGAAAAAAGATGCGCGAACTGGTTGTGCACGTAGCCACCTTGCGCCGCAAGATCGAGAGTGGGGTAGAAAGCCGCTTTCGCCGCGCCGATTTTCGCGTTCGCGGACGCAACCTGACGTTCGGCGGTCACCACATCGTAACGGCGCTCGAGCAGTCGAGAGGGGAGGGAGAGCGGGACGGCCGGCGTCACGAATACATAGTCCTTGCGCGGCTCAATGGCGAAACCGCCGGGGGGAACGCCGACCAGCACGGCAAGGGCGTGCTCGTACTGCTCGCGCTGGGTCTGTGTCGTCTGTAAGGCGGCGATCACCGCTTCCAGCGTGTCCTGCGCAATGAGCACCTCATCGCCCGATGATCCGCCTTGGGCGTAGCCGGCCTGCGTCATCGCCAGTATGTCGCCGTAGACCCGCTGCTGCTGCTCAAGAAAGTCGACATCGATATCAGCCTGGCGCAATGCAAAATAATCGCTGGCCACACTGGCTGCGATCGACAAGCGCTGACCCGCGCGCTGGGCGTCGCTGGCCTGCGCGCTGGCCTTGCTCGATTCGATCTGGCGACGGGTCTTCCCCCACAGATCGAGCTCCCAGCTCGCAGCAGCCGTGGCTGTGACATAGTGATACACACCCGGTGGAACGTTGTTTGCCGCCGACGCAGCGGAGCCGTACTCGGCGCGCGTGCCGGACGCGTTCGCACTCACCGTGGGATAAAGAGCTGCAACGCTCGCGGAGACGCTCGCTTGCGCCCCCCGGTAGGCGGCTTCCGCCGCGATGATGGTTTGATTCGCTCGGAAGGCATCATCGATCAGCTTCGATAGCTGCTCGTCGTGGTAGTCGAGCCACCAGGTGCTCGACAGCGATCCTTGCGGGTTAGCCTGCGCCCGCTGCCAGTCGACGCCTTCCTTGAAGCTCTCGGGAATTTGCACCGCGGGCTTGTGATAGTCCGGACCGACCGCACAGCCCATGAGGCACAGTGTCGCCGCCGCCACGGAGCGGTGTTGCCATGATATGCGGACGTACCCCATCTGATCACCTCTCCGACACGATCAACGCCTTTGAGCTCGAGCCGCGGCCCTGCGCGGTCGATCACAGAGGCGCGGATGGCTTCAATGATGCCATCCACATCGATGGCTTGCACCTTCGACCAGGCGCTCGTGGTGAAGTTCTCGCCGTGCCGGACCCGGGGTGGCGTCCTGGCCCATCCTCACGGGTTCGTGGAGAGCGTGAAGGCTGACAACGTGTTGCCGGCCGGCACCACGAGCAAACCGTCGCCCGCCGCCAGTCCTGAAATGACGTTGCCGTTTCCTGAATAGATGGCGCCGCCCGCATTCGCCGTCCAGAGCTGCGTTCCGGCTGCCGCGTCGAGGGCGTAGATCTGTCCGCTCGAGGACCCGATGATGACCGCCTGGCCCACGATGATGGGGGAAGTGACCAAACCGCCGTCGCCGCTGAAGCTCCACACCGTCGAATAGTCGCTCAATGCTTTGGCGTTCAAGGTCCCCGACTGGAGAAAGAACGCCGTCGTCGAGTTGACCGCCGGCACCACGTCCGCGATGAAAGTGCCGAGCTGTGCGCCGGTGGTTGCATTGACATAGATGCCGTTGCCGATGTTGCCGACCAGCGAATAGAACACGTTGTTGGCGACCACCGCGGTGGCACCGCCGCCGCCGCTGCATGAGCCGTTGTCCGCAAACAAGCTCACGCCCGTCGCCGGCGCAAATCCGTCGGTCGTGCATACTGCCGCCATGTAGACGCCTTGCGAGGTAACCGCCGGCGTACTACCGGTTCCGCTCTGGCCCGACTGCTGCCAGACGGTCGAGCCGCTCGCCTCATCGATCGCGAACAGAATCGTGCCGCCGCTTCCCCCGACCAAGTAGACGAATCCATTCGCCGCGGTCGGTGCGGTCTCAAAGGCAATGCCTTGGGGGAAAGTCGTGGTCCAGTCGATCACTCCCGTCTCGGCGTCATAGGACTGAAGCGTTCCGGGACCGATGCCGTAAGAGGTCATCACGAACACCTTACCGCCGTCGTAGGCGGGGAATGCCCAGCCTTGCGGAAGCTGGATCGGGCCCCAGACGGTATGGCCGGTCGCCTGATCGAGCGCGATCAGTTGACTGCCGGTACCGCTTCCAAGGCCCACTTTGACCGTCACGAACACCTTGCTGTCCGCGATCAGGGCGTAGGAGGGCTGGCCGCCCAGATTGACGCTCCAGTTACTTGCGGTGGGAAAGCTCATCGAATTGAAGTTGATGGCGCCCGCATGGTCAGGCGTGATCTGCACGGCCACGGCATCCGGCGTTGGATTCTGGATGCTGACGGGCAAGGCGGCAGAGGTGACCGCGGTGCCGCCCGGGTTTTGGACGGTAACCGACGCCGCCCCGGCGGTCGCGATGTCCGTTGCAGGCACGGTCGCGCGCAGCTCGGTACTCGATACTGGGCTCGTGGTCAGGGCGGCGCCGTTCCATTGGATCACCGCGTTGGGCGCAAACGACAGTCCGACTGCGGTCAGCGTGAGATTGCTGCCGCCCGCGGTGATGACGCTCGGAAATACCGAGTTCAGCGTCAGCGGCGGCACCGGCGCGACGGTAAAGTTCACCGTGTTCGAAACCGGCGCACTGGGGTTCGAATACGCTTGCACGGACACGGGCGTCGTGCCGATGCTCGTGATTTGCGACGCACTGATTGACGCCGTCAGTTGACTCGGCGACACCAGATTCGTCGTGAGCGGCGTGCCACCCCAAAGCACCACCGAACCGATGGTGAAGTTAGCGCCATTGACCGTCAACGTGAAGCCGCCCGATCCGACGATGACGGAGCTTGGCGCAAGACTCGTTACCGTCGGATCCGGCCCCGGTGCCAAAACCAGGAGCGGCAACGCGGCCGACACTTGTGCATTCGCCTGGCCTGAACTCTCGACCGTGATGATGCCCGTCTCAGGGG
>JBARBX010000727.1:0-2995 GCA_049793535.1 Steroidobacteraceae bacterium
GGCGCGGGCACCGACGTCGCGCGCCAGCCGCCGGCGCTGCGCCAAGGCCGCGGTGGACTCCGGCACACCGCCGCGGCGATACGGATCGTCGAACAGACCCAATTGCTCCTTCAGCGCCAACACCCGCCGCACCGACTCGTCGATCTCGGCCATGGTGACGAGTCCGCGCTCGAGAGCGACGGGCAGTCCGTGGCGATAGGCCTCGGCCATCATATCGATGTCCACACCCGCCTTGAGTGCCAGGGCAGCCGCCTGCGCGAGGTCGGCGGCAATGCCGTGGTGCATGAGTTCTGCAATCGCGTTGTAGTCGCTGACCACCACGCCCTTGAAGCCGAGGCGGCCGCGCAGCCCGTCGCGCAGCAACTCCTTGTTCGCGGTCATGGGTATGCCCGCGAGATCCGTGAATGCCGGCATCACGGCCGCGACACCCGCGCCAACGGCCGCCGCGAACGGCGGCATGTACACCTCGCGCAGAGTCCGCTCGGAGATGTCGACGGAGGCATAGTCGCGGCCCGCGGTAACCGCGCCGTAGGCGCAAAAGTGCTTTGCGACCGAGGCCAGCGCGTCCGCGGCGGCGAGGTTCGCACCTTGGAATCCGCGCACTTTCGCCTCCGCGATACGCATGCCGAGCCAGGGATCTTCTCCCGGCCCCTCGGCGATTCTTCCCCAGCGCGGATCCCGCGCAACATCCAGCATCGGTGCGAAGGTCATGGCCAGTCCCTCGGCCGCCGCTTCCCTGGCGGATTCGCGCGCGGTCAGCTCCCAAGTCTTGGGATCGAACAGCGCCGCTTCACCCAGGGGGATGGGAAACAGCGTGCGGTGTCCGTGCACGACGTCGAATCCGATCAGCAATGGAATGCCGAGCCGCGACTCTTCCACGGCGAGGCGCTGCATCTCGCGTATATGCGCCGCTCCCACCAGGTTGAGCAAATTGCCGATGGTGCCGGCCTTGATCGCATCGGTTGAATCGCCGACGATGATCGGGCCGGTCACCGCATAGCCGGAGGCGGTCATGGTGAGTTGTCCAAGCTTTTCCGCCAGGGTCATGGCGCCCAGCAACGCATCGATCCGGCTCACTTAATTCCTCTCCGCCAAAGCGGCATTGACTGATAATGACGTCATCACACTGTTCCAGAGATGTCCGCATGAACCGCGAAACGAATACTGAAGAGAGTGCCAACTCCGGCCTCGTGCCGCAACTCGGTGCAATGTTCCGGGCCCTGTGGGCCGCACCCGTGCGCAATACGCTGTTGCTGCTGTCGGGCGCGCTGTTCGCCGTCATCGCGGTGACCGCCTACGGGCAGATACGCCTCAACAACTGGAATCAGCCCTTCTATGATGCACTGTCGCACCACGACTTTGCGCAATTCCTCATCCAATTGGGCGTCTTCGGTCTGATCGCCGGTGCTCTTCTGGTGCTCAATGTGGCTCAGCGCTGGCTCGGCGAAACCCTGAAGCTCAAGCTGCGCCAAGGCCTGGCGCAGGATCTGATCGGCAACTGGCTCAAGCCCGGCCGGGCGTTCCGGCTGGCCAACGCCGGCCCGATGGGCGTGAACCCCGATCAGCGCATGCACGAGGACGCGCGCCACCTCACCGAGCTGTCGGCCGACCTCGGCATCGGCCTGCTGCAATCATCGATACTGCTGGCCACGTTCGTCGCGATTCTTTGGAGACTGTCGAGCGACTTCGTCTTCCACTTCGGCAACCGGAGTCTTGCGGTTCCGGGCTACATGGTGTGGGCCGCCGTGGTCTATTCCGGGTCCGCCTCGCTGCTGAGCTACTGGGTGGGCCGAAGTCTGATCGGCCGCAACGCCGAGCGCTACGCGCGCGAAGCCGATATTCGCTTCTCGCTGGTGCGCGTCAACGAGCACATCGATGCCATTACGTTGAGCGGCGGCGAGGCGGACGAGGAGCGCCGCATCGAGATCGATCTGGCGGCGGTGCTCGCCGCCACCGCGCGGCTCGTCACCGGCCTCACCAATCTCACCTGGATCACCGGCGGCTATGGCTGGTTTACTCTGGTCGCGCCGATATTGGCCGCGGCGCCGCTGTATTTTGCGGGCAGCATCACCTTCGGCGGACTGATGCTGGCGTCCGGCGCATTCATGCAGGTGCAGGGATCTCTGCGCTGGTTCGTGGACAATTTCAGCGCCATTGCGGATTGGCGCGCAACCTTGCTGCGTGTGGCCGGATTCCGCCGCGCCATCCTCGACACCGACGTGCTGCACGATGTCGAAAGCCGCATCGCTCTTGTCGAAGGCGAGCCGGGCAAGATCCGCATCGACGACCTGGAGATCGCATCGCCGGCGGGCGCGGTCATGCTTCAGGAGAAGAAAATCGAAATCAACGCCGGCGAGCGCGTGCTGATCGTCGGTGAATCGGGAGCCGGAAAAACTCTGCTGTTTCGGACCCTGGCCGGACTGTGGCCGTGGGGTGCCGGGAGGATCGCCCGCCCCCGGGACGAGGAGGTGCTGTACATGCCCAGAACCCCCTACCTGCCCCCCGGCACGCTGCGCGAGATCCTCGCCTATCCGAGGGCGGCGCGAGACTTCGAGACCGCCGCCTACGCCCAAGCATTGACTCGGCTCAAGCTCGACCGGCTGGTGCCCCTTTTGGACGTATCGCGGCGCTGGGATCGGGAATTGAGCGAGGACGAGCAGCAGACGGTTGCATTCGCACGCAGTCTGCTGCACACGCCGCCGTGGCTGCTCATCGACGAGGTTCTCGATTCGCTTGACGTCGATGCGCGCGAACGCGTGGTGGACGTATTGGCGAAGGAATTTCCGCGCACCGGCATCATTCACATCGGCCGCGCCGATGCCCACGATCATCTGTTCGCGCGCGTCCTGCACCTGGTCAAGGATCCGACTCTGCGCAGGCTCGGCAGAGCCGAGGCGCAGCCGGCCCAGGAGCCTGTCTGAGCATTCACCGCTGCTAGCCGGCGCGCCGTCTTGACTCCGATTCACCGGCTTCGAGCGGTGCCCGAGAGCGAAGC
>JBARBX010000728.1:0-1954 GCA_049793535.1 Steroidobacteraceae bacterium
GCTGAAGGACGTGTGGTTGCACGCCGTTACGCATTATCGCGCCTTTTCGCAGTTTCTGGCTTACGCTCAGTGCGGAACTCTGCCCAATTACAGCTTTATCGAGCCGCGGTATTTCGCCGATCTGTTCGGCGTTTTCAGCCCCAATGATGAACATCCGCCTCATAACGTAGTCTACGGCGAGACGCTTATCGCCACTGTCTACAACGCGCTGCGCAGTTCGGTGTGCTGGAAAAGCACTTTGCTTATCATTACCTATGATGAGCATGGTGGCTGTTACGATCATGTGCAGCCGCCCGCAGCGACACCGCCGGACGGCTGTGTTTCGCAACCGGACCAGTTTGGGTTCGATGCTTATGGGGTCCGCGTGCCCGCGGTGATCGTCTCGCCTTGGATTCCCTCTGGCAGCAAGGTCCGCAATCCTCAAAATGGTGATGGAACCGGAACACCGTTTGATCACACCTCCATCATCAGAACGGTGCGCGATCTGTTCTTAGGCGGGGGAGGCCAGCTGACTGCGCGCGACGGCGTCGCACCGAGTCTTGTTGGCGCACTCAGCCTCCCCGATGCGACCAACCTAGGTCCGCTAAGTCTCACGCCTTCGACCGCACAGGCAACGCTTGCGCAAGTATCTACCCTTGCAAATGGGGAACCGAATGGTATTCAGGCCGCGCTCGCGGCCGCCAGCCACAATCTCCCGGTTAACGCTCCCGCGTCTGTAGCCGACCTTCCCACCGCGGCGATGCCGCTGACGCCTGCAATCTATTCTACTGTGGCCACCGCAGCGGCTACGGCGACCGATCGCGTTAAGTCATTTCTGGGCCTTTGAGGCGAGCCTCGTAAACCTCGGCAAAACATTCTCATGAAAGCGGTTGCCTTGAACTCACGCGTCGGTGCGGTGACGAAATGGGTGGGAATCGTTACCGCCCTGATTTCCTTCGGCACCGCGTTGTACGCGCTGCTCCATTCGGCCGGTGAGCTGCGCGACCACAAGCGTGTATTTAGCGAGCAACTCAAAAGTGGCCAGGCGCAAGAGGCGGCGGGGGACTTCGCGGGCGCCTGGGACAGTTTCACGCATGCCGAGGCCACCGTCGCGGATGAGGGCGCTTTTGCGAAATTGTTGGGGGGCTTAAGCGCTGAACAACGCCAAGTTCGGACGGCCGAGCAAGACTTGGGCATGGAGTGGCTGCGAGGCAGCCGTGTGCCGGAGGGAACTCAATTCTCGAGCATCGCCGACAAACTCGTCAACGTTTTGACGATTGGCGCGGACACCTCGAGTGGCGCGCGCAGGGCGGATCTGCTGGCGCACCTAGGTTGGGCGTATTTTTTGAAGCAGCGCGACGGCGATGAACGCCTTCGCCCGGATGCTGAATACAAGGAAGCTGTCGCAGCAGACGCGAAGAATCCGTACGCAAACGTATTCTGGGGGCACTGGATACTGTGGAATCGCGGTCCCTTGGAGGACGCCGACGAGCGGTTTGCGCTCGCGCTAAGTTCGGATCGGGCGCGGAGTGTGGTGCGCCACTTTCAATTGGCGGCGCTGGCCAATGTGCGATCCAATGACAGCGACGCTGCATGGCTCTCCGCGGTCAGCGATATGCAGACGGCAGGCGATCAGATCGACGCATCGATCGTTAACGAGGTTTGCAATCGGTACGCGCAGGCCCTTCATGACGAGACGCTCACGCAGAAAATGTCCGCTCAAGTACCGGCCGCGCGACAAACTGCACTGTTGCAGGCATTGATGCAATCGGAAGGCATATCCGCGGTGCAGAAAACCACGCTGAACGTGGCGCTGGCCGAATCGCTGGAAGCTACGGGGCGCCCGCAAGAGGCGTTGGACGCTTGGAAGATGCTCGCGGTCGAATTGAAGTCGCAGCCGCATTCAATCTGGTCAGATCGGGTCGATGCGGCTATTGAGAGGCTATCACTTAAGCGATGACGAACGCGTTTGATG
>JBARBX010000729.1:0-29989 GCA_049793535.1 Steroidobacteraceae bacterium
GGATACTCCGGGGGAAGAGCGCTGACCTCATCCAACCGCCCAAGCTCTTCGCGAGTGAGCGTGAGTTCGACCGCGGCGAGATTGTCCTGAAGCTGGTCGTGACGTTTCGCGCCGATGATGACCGAGGACACCACAGGCTTCGCCAAGAGCCATGCGAGCGAGACACGTGCGGGACTACACTCGTGTGCTTTCGCGATCGGCGCCATCACATCCAGGATCTTCCAGGTCCGCTCTTTGTCCACGATGGGAAAGTCGAACTCGGTGCGACGCGAATCCGCGGGCTTCTGGTTGGTTCGGCTGAACTTGCCGGATAGCAGGCCTCCGGCAAGCGGACTCCACACCAGCAAGCCGACCCTCTCGGACTGAAGTAGAGGAACGATTTCCCGTTCCAGATCGCGGCCGGCAATCGAGTAGTAAGCCTGAAGCGTCTCAAATCGCGCCAGGTTCTTGAACTCGCTGATGCCCAGGGCTTTCGCGATCTTCCAGGCCAGCCAGTTGGAGCAGCCGATGTAGCGGACCTTGCCCTGCTGCACCAGTGTATCCAGAGCGCGAACCGTCTCCTCGATAGGGGTCACAGCATCGTTGCCATGGATCTGGTAGAGGTCGATATGGTCGGTCTGCAGGCGGCGCAGACTAGCTTCGACGCCGTCCATGATGTGTCCGCGGGAGGCTCCGACGTCATTGCGACCGGGGCCGACTCGGCCGTAGACCTTGGTCGCGATCACGACATGCTGCCGCGCGACTTTCAGGTTCTTCAGCGATTGTCCGAGGATCTTTTCGCTCTCACCCTCCGTATAGACATCCGCGGTATCAAAGAAATTGATCCCGCTCTCAATCGAGGTCTTAACCAGCTCATCGGCAGCCGCCTGGCCAACGGCTCCGATGGCTTTGAACATTCCTCTGCCGTCGCCAAAGGTCATGGTTCCGAAGCACAGCTTCGAGACCAGGAGACCCGTATTGCCGAGGGTTGCATACTTCATTGTCTTCCTCCTTTCGTTGCCAGGGGCGCCGTACATATGCACGGCGGGTCATAATTATGCAGCTACTGCCAAGCTGGCACCATTTCGATTTATGCTCTGCGGCATGAAACGCGCCATTGATCGAGATGTATCCAAACCTTCCCCTTATCCGGGAGTTTTCGTTTTCGAACTCGACTTCGGCGGCACACTGCGCTGCATCCCGATGAGCGTCAGACTGAAGCTCGATCAGGCGGGAATCAAGCTCTCATTGAAGCAATGGAACAAGTTGCCTCCGGAGGAACGTCGGCAGCTCGTGGAACAACCCTGTGATGAGTTGCCGCAGATCGAGTCGTACAAGCAAAATCTGATGTCACTCATCGAGAAATTTACGATGACTTCGGTTGAGCTGATGGCTGTCGACGGCTCGCCACCCTGGACTGATCCGGCGGTGGTACCCGAGCGAGTAAGTGTCTGGGCGCGCAGTCTTGAGGTCGCGCCGCCCTCGAGAGAACAGTGGGCCGCGCTGAGCCCACTGCAAAGGTTTGCCTTGTTCAAATTGACGCGGCCCGGGCATTCGAACAGTAACTTCATACCCGCAATGCGCGAATTTTCGCTACTGCCTTGAGCGGCATGGCGCGAGGCACCGAGGCTAAACTGGCGGGTCCTGGTTAGCGAGAGGTGTTGATCCAGACGCTCTTCGGTTCCGTGAAATTCTCGAGCGCGACCTCCCCGTGCTCGCGGCCGAATCCGGAGTCGCGAGAACCGCCCCACGGCAGCCGGACATCAGTCGGCCCAAAGGTATTGGCCCACACGGTCCCGGCCTTGAGGCGATTCACAAAACGATGGATCCGTCCGATGTCCGAACTCCACACGCCGGCAGCGAGACTGTAGCTCGTGCCATTGGCGATCCTGATCGCGTCCTCCTCGTCCTTGAACGCGATAACGCTGGCGACCGGGCCGAAGATCTCCTCTTGGGAGATGCGCATGGCAGGCTCTACGTTCGCGAAGACGGTCGGCTCGACAAAGAACCCCGTGTTCCCGCGCCGGGAACCGCCTGCGACGATTTGCGCGCCCTCGCCCTGGCCAATATCGATATAACCGAGCACACGTTGCATTTGTACGTCCGAGACGACCGGGCCCATCGCTGTGGCCGGGTCCCGCGGGTCACCGAGTCGAATAGCCCGAGCTCGCACGGCGAGTTTTTCCACCACCTCGTCGTAGATGGATTCGTGCGCCAATATCCGCGAACCGGCCGAGCAAACCTGCCCGCTGTTGAAAAAGATCCCGGCGCTTGCCGCCTTCACTGCCTGATCTATGTCGGCGTCCGTGCAAATGATGTTCGCCGACTTGCCGCCGAGCTCGAGTGTGACCCGCTTGAAGTTGCCTGCTGCGCCGCGCAAGATTTGGCGGCCTACCGCGGGTGAGCCGGTGAAAGTAATCTTATCGACATCCGGATGCTCGACGAGCGCCACGCCCGCCGTTTTGCCGTAGCCGGGTACCACATTCAGGACTCCGGCGGGGAGACCGGCCGCCAGCGCAAGCTCCCCCAGGCGCAAGGCGGTCAGCGAAGTCAGTTCCGCCGGCTTGAGTACGACTGTGCAGCCGCATGCGAGTGCGGGGGCGATCTTCCACATGCCGATCATGAGCGGAAAGTTCCACGGTACGATCGCGCCGACGACTCCAACCGGCTCCCGAATCACGTACGTCAAGGCGTCGGCGCGCGTGGGTACGACTTGGCCGTTGATCTTGTCGGCCCAACCCGCATAGTAGGTAAGAGTGTCAAGCACGGCCGGGAGATCTTGGCGACGAATGGTGGAGACCGGTTTTCCTGAATCCAGGCTTTCGAGTTCCACCAGTTCATCCGTATGCGCGCGAATTTGTTCGGCGAATGCCAACAGTATCCGGCCGCGATCGCGGCCCGGCAGCCGGCCCCAGCTTTGTTCGAAGGCGGCGCGTGCGGATCGCACCGCCAGATCGATGTCCTGCGCGCCGCCTTCCGCGACCCGTGCGATCAGAGTCTCAGTGGCAGGATCGATCGAGTCGAAATAGCGGCCGGATATCGACGGCACACGACGACCGTCAATCAGGAGGTCATGCTGTTCGGGCGCTGCGATCTCGGCGTATGATTCCTTTAAATATGCACTCATGTTCCTATGTCCTGTAATCTCTGCACGACGGTTCGGCGGTTGGAGCGCACTATGCACGGCGTGGTTTTTCCTGTAAATATGTCGTGGTCAGCCTATGTCACCTATATGGATACGTTTCCAGCATTTCCAAGACGTTATGCATAATTTGCCTATTTGGTGCCCCAGGTGATTCGCATTGAGATCGAGCCCGTCTGGCACTTTCACCGCGATGGCGAGGCCCAGTCGATCCAAGTGTTGCTCGACTTCCTCAACGAACTCAGGAGAACGGGCAAGATCACGCAAGCCGCCGAGCGTGCCGGTGTTTCTTATCGCCACGCGTGGAATCTGATCGAGAAATGGTCGGTCTTCTTCACGACACCACTGGTCGAGCGGCATCAGGGGCGCGGTACGAATCTCACTCCCTTCGGTGCCAAGCTCGTTTGGGCGGGCCAACGGCTGCAGGCCCGATTGGGGCCACAGCTGCAAAACCTCGCCCAGGAACTCGAGACCGAGGTCAATCAGATGTTGCCGCATGGTCCCTCCGTCATCCGGGTGCACGCGAGCCACGGCTTTGGGGTCTCGAAGCTTCGCGAACTGTTGATCCGCGAGACTGACATTGGCGTCGACCTGCGCTACGTCACAAACCAAGCCTCCTTGGTTTCACTCGCAAATGGGGGCTGCGATCTCGCCGGCATGCACTTGCCGCAGGGAGAACTGCGTGAGCGCAGCATCGCAGCCAGCAAAGGTCGGCTGACGCCGGCCTTGCACCGCATCATCGGCTTCGTGACGCGCGAGATGGGGCTGATCGTGAAGCGCGGCAATCCACTGCGCATTACGTCTCTCGGGGATTTGACGAACCCGTCCGTTCGTTTCGTCAACCGCGATGCCGATTCCGGCACGCGCATGCTTTTCGATCAGCTGCTTCTCCAGCATCAGATCGACGGTTCGCAGATCAACGGCTATGAGCGGACCGAATTCACGCACGCGGCGGTGGCGGCCTACGTTGCGAGCGACATGGTCGATGTGAGTTTTGGGGTCGAAGCGGCCGCCCGGCAGTTCGAGCTCGATTTTGTACGCCTGCTCACCGAAGACTATTTCTTTGCGTGCCGCAAGGAACTGCTTGAACGCGATTCGATGCAGCGGGTGCTCGCCATCATGCGCAGCGAGGAATTCCAAGCCGAAGTCTCCCGCCTTCCGGGATATCGGATCAACGAGCCGGGCTCGATCAAAACCGTGAGGGAGGTTTTCCAGCGCGGCTCCTGAGAGCGTAGCGCACTACGGACGCTGAACGCCCCAACGGCGGCTTCGCAAGGAATCCGCGACGATCCACGCGCAGGCGGCTAACAACAGGGTCACGAGGAGCTCGGACCATTGATTTTGGGGCGTCCCCGCCCATTTGGGCCGTGGCTGCGCCAACAGGCTGGGCACCCAGACCAGAACGCCAAACAAGCTCATCATGATGGCTTCGAGAGTGGCCGCTAGTCGGGGAAGAATCCCGATCATGATGCCAATTCCAGCCGCAATGTGACCGAGCCCCGTGAAGTAGGCCAATCCCAACCCACCCGGCAGCCAGGTAGGCACCATGCTGGCAGTGTAGTCGGCGTAGGCAAAGTGCGACCATCCATAGAAGACACAGGTGAGGCCGAACAAGACTCGTGCCGCGCTCACGGCACGCTCGCCGGCGATCGGCATCTCGGATCCTCGCGACTGCCATCGCAACATAGCGTAAAGAATCCCGGCGCCGACCAGCGACGTTAGAGCTTCGCAAAAGCCATACCAAGAACCAACGCTGAACGGATCACCGAGGATTGGAGGTACGTTGATCATGACCAAGACTGCTCGGCACGCACCGATGGTCAACGCGCTCGGCAAGGCCGAGCGTGAGAAGCAAAGACCGATGCCGGCGGCCAAGGCGACCAGCGCGGATCCGTAGACCCAAGTTTCCCGCCAGGGAATCCATGCGGGGACGGGCGGCCCACCGTAGGTGAGACTAAAGATAGCGAGGCTCGCCACTGCTATGGCAAACAAGCCATGACCGAGTCCAACAATGCGCATGGGCAACTCCCTGCTGACACGCATTCAAGAATATGCGCGCTCAGCTTCGCGGCAGCAAGCACTGGATCGCGCACGCTGCTAGCATGAATGATTGGAAAAACAGCCAGTGGGGAATACATGAGCGGCGAACGTAGATCTATTTCCGCGTTGACCAATTGCGCCATCTCCGGCGCGATCATCTTGATGGCCGGCACCGCACTCGCCAATCCGGGTCCCCTGGCGAGCACTCCACCGATGGGCTGGAACAGTTGGAATCATTTTGCGGACAAGGTTAGCGATGCTGTCATACGCGCCCAAGCAGATGCCATGGTGAGCAGCGGCATGCGAGCGGCAGGATACGTTTATATCAATATCGATGACACATGGGAGGGCCAACGCGATGCACAGGGGGTCATTCATCCGAACGAAAAATTTCCCGACATGAGAGCGCTTGCAGACTACGTGCATAGCCGGGGCCTGAAACTCGGAATCTATTCGTCACCCGGTCCAAAGACGTGCGCCGGTTTCGAAGGCAGCTACGGCCATGAAGAACAAGATGCCAAGACCTATGCCGATTGGGGAATTGATTATCTGAAATACGATTTGTGCTCTTTCAATGACGAAGTCATGGTGAAGGCACCATCGAAGGAGCAGAGCCACCAGATGATGCTGGACGCTTATACGCGAATGTATCAAGCGCTACGCAAGACCGGCCGCCCAATCGTATTCAGCTTGTGTCAATACGGCGTGGATTCCGTCTGGAAATGGGGCGAGTCGGTCGGCGGCAATTTGTGGCGTACAACAGGAGATATATCGGACAACTACGCCGGCATGGCAATGAATGGATTTGGCCAGGTGGCGATTGCTCGTTATGCGGGCCCCGGACATTGGAACGACCCCGATATGCTGGAGGTCGGCAACGGCGGGATGAGCGCCGTGGAATACCAAACTCACGTCAGTTTGTGGGCATTGCTGGCCGCTCCACTGCTGGCGGGCAACGATCTGTCAACGATGACCCCGGAAACCATCGCGTTGTTGACCAATCGCGAGGTGATCGCAATCGACCAGGATTCGGCTGGAAATCAAGGAGCTCGGGTGTGGGCCAAGGGCGCGAACGAGGTTTGGGCCAAGAAGCTTGCTGATGGCTCGCAAGCAGTCGGCTTTTTCAATCGATCCGACGAAATGGCGGACGCGCACATTGAGATCAAGCTGAGCGACCTGGGCTTTAAGGCCTCTGTCACGGCCCGCAACGCATGGACAGGGAAGGGGCTTGGAACACTGCACGGAAGTATCAAGGTCGCGGTACCGCCGCATGGCGCTGTCCTCCTCAAGGTCAGACCCATTTAGCCGCTCACACGTTACCCGCTCTAGAAGTTCGCGTTGGTGACATTGAAGTCACCACGGCGCGGACCGACTTGATGACGATCTCAACCAGCGGGCTCAATGTACGATTTTTCAAGGTGAACACAGCGACCGGCCTATCCTGAATGCCCAGATCGACCGGCAGCGATTTGACCGCGCTCTGCTTTGCATTAAAAACACGCAGCATGCACGCTGGAACCACAGTGAGATAGTCACCCTTTGCAAGCAACGCGTCGCGGACGTGGAAGGATGCCGTCGTCACGCTCGGGCGCGGTACCGCCAACCCGTGACGTCGGAAGGCTTGTGCGACCAGCTGGCCCGGGAGCTCATTGGGCGGGTATAGAATCCACCTGGCATCCACTAACTCGGCCAGTTCGAGCTTGCGACGACGGGCCCATGGGCTTCGTACCCCCGCTACTACCAGCAGCGGCTCCTCGAAAAGCAGCTCGGCGTTCAGATCGTCTTCTGGAATCGGGTATATTCCGCGACCGATGATGAGGTCTACGCTGCGTTCGCGCAGATGCTGTATTTCCATCGTGATGGGCCGACTCATCTGCGAGAGATGCATGGCGACGCCTGGATGCTGAACCGACAGGCGCTCTATCACTGCGGGAAGCAATGCGGCGGAAAGCGACTCATTACAGCCAATTCGCACCTCTCCCACGGTGGGATTGGCAATAAATTCGATTTCACTGACTGCCTGGCGCAGCTCGTCGAACACCGCCAACCCGCGCCTGACCAGCGCGCTGCCATATGCGGTGGTTTCGACACCCCGGGGTCCGCGATCCAACAGACGCACTCCGAGCGTGTGTTCCAGGTCCGAAATCGACTTGGAAACGGCAGGCTGCGACACGGCAAGGCGCCGGGCTGCCTTCGCCATGCTCCCGCATTGCGCGGCCGTGAGGAGTACATGTAGATCACGCAGCCGAAGCCGGCGGCCGATCCGCGCCTCCCAGTGTTCAACCGAAACAGACATAACTATTTCCTCATATGGATATCACATTTTTGGCTCTTCTAGTTATATCGCTTGCGCGCTATGGTACGACAGTGAATTGCGGTGCGGGGATCGAAATGACAATCTCCAGCTCGGAGCTACACCCTCTGTTTGTGGGTGAGGTATCAGGCGTTGACTTGCGAATTCCGGTGGACCGGGAAACGTTTCGCGAAATCGCTCACGCGCTCGACCGTTATGCGGTATTGGTGTTTCGAGGCCAACCGCTCTCGGATGACCAGCAGATCGCGTTCAGCCGCCTATTTGGGCCCATTGAAACAGCCCTCGGATCGATCCGCAGGGATCGAAAGACTCGCCTGGGCAACCGACTGCTGGCCGAGGTCTCAAATATTGATGCGAACAATGAGATTCGTTCATCGTCGGACCCCTGGCGCATGATGCAAAGGGCAAACGAGCTGTGGCACACCGATAGCTCATTCAAGTCCGTGCCCGGCAAGATCTCCATCTTGTCGGCGCATGAACTTCCGCCCACCGGAGGTGAAACCGAATTCGCCGACCTGCGCGCAGCCTATGACGCGCTCGACGCGGCCACCAAGGAACAGGTTGAGGAACTTGTAGCAGAGCATTCACTGTTTCATTCGCGCAGTCTCCTCGGTTACACCGACTTTACCGAGGAAGAGCGCGCGGCGTTTCCGCCCGTTCCGCGAAGCTTGATTCGCGTTCATCCAGGCTCCGGGCGGAAGACTCTCTACCTTGCCTCCCATGCCTCGCACATCATTGGATGGCCAGTGGACCGGGCGCGTGCGCTTCTCAAGCGCCTGACGGAGTTTTCGACCCAACCGCGTTTCGTCTATCGGCATCATTGGCGGCTCAACGACCTGGTCATATGGGATAACCGCTGTACGCTCCATCGCGCCCGGCCTTATGATGATGCGCGCTATCGCCGCGACATGCGCAGAACAACGATCGAGGATATTGCGGCGCTTACGCAGGGCGGGCCGTGAGTCAAGTTCTAAACCTCGAGGAGTTGGTAGACGGACAGAAGTTCGGCCGCTTCAATATCAACCTGCTCGTCTGGTCATTCCTCGCGATGCTCGCCGACGGTTTCGATTTGGCCGGGCTTGCTTCCGTCGCACCTGAGCTCGCCAGAACATGGCACGTTGCCCCAAGAGCGTTTGCGCCGGCATTCAGCGCGGGTCTGTTCGGCATTCTGTTTGGTGCGCCGTTGCTGGGTCGTGCAGGGGACCGCTTCGGACGCAAGACGCTGATCGTCGCGGGATGCGTAATCTTCTCGCTTGGCACACTGGCCACGGTCCTGGCAACCAATCTAGGTCACGTCGTGGCGTTGAGAGTTTTAACAGGCATCGGCATCGGCGGACTGATGCCGAACGCAATAGCCCTCAACTCGGAACTCGCACCGAAACGACTGCGCGCGTTGCTGATCGTGCTGATGTTCACCGGTATTACGGCGGGAGCCGGCATTCCCGGCCTGGTTCAAGCGTGGCTGATCCCGCATTATGGATGGCAAGTCATGTTCTGGATCGGGGGACTCACGCCCCTCATCGTCGCGGCATGTTTGCTGCTCGCATTGCCGGAATCCGTGAAGTTTCTGGCATTGAACCCGCACCGCCGCGCCGAATTCTTGACGACAGTACGCAGCCTCCGCCGCGATCTGGCCATTGCTGCCGACGCACAGTTTATCGTTGCGCATGCGGTGCCGGGGAACGGCTTGGCGATGAAGGCGATTTTTGGGGGACCTCTTGCCTGGATCACGCCGTTGCTGTGGGTCTGTTTCGCCAGCGCACTCATGGCGAACTTCTGTATCAACAGTTGGCTGCCGCTGATTTTCGAAGGCAGCGGACTCACTGCAAAACAGAGCGGCATCGCAACCAGCCTTTATCACACCGGCGGGACGATTGGCGGATTGATCGTCAGTCTGGTGCTCGGAAGGTTCGGCTTCACGGTCATTGCCTTGCTATTTCTATCCGCCACCCTGGCGATTGCCGCGATCGGGCTTCCCGGACTTTCCTACATGGCGATGGTGTCGGCAGTGGCGCTCGCCGGATTTTGTACCCTCGGCGCCCAATTCGGCAACAACGCGGCTTCCGGCCTGCTGTATCCGACCGCGTTTCGATCGAGCGGCGTTGGTTGGGCATTGGGAATTGGGCGACTGGGTTCGATTGGCGGCCCGCTCATCGGAGGGCTGCTCATTGGCCTCAAGGTCCCCGCGCGGCAGTTCTTTGTGTTCGCCGCCGTGCCGATGGTGGCCGGACTCATTGCGTCCGTCTGCGTCGCAAAGCTCTGCTATCAGAGGCTCGGTGGTCTGCAGGTCGACGAAATAGCGGGGACGACCTTACCCGAGCGAGTTCTGAAGACTACTCCGGCAGAGCCTCGATGATGGGAAATTCGGCCGAAGTGGCTATCACTTGATTGGTGCGGAAACCTGCGCCGGGAAAACGCTGCCATCCGGCTCTGACGAATTCACAGCGTTTCTCAAGAGTTACATATCCCGCTGGGCAGGTCATTCGGGCGCATTGTAACGGCGCGTTCAGTGCCCCTGCTATTATTGGGGTCGGCGGCGCTGCAAAATCAGGCCCATCTCCAACGAGGGTCACGCGACTAGGAACGGTTCACGGATGCTTCGACTCACACTCCCCCTAGCGGCGATGCTGCTCGCGTCCGCCGCGGTCCCGGTCCGAGTCGCACGCGCCGAGGTGGATGGCTCCACGGTAGCTCAACTTCTGCCGCCGTTGGTACAACGGGCACTGCATTGAGTAATTCAGCGGCGAGGGGTATCCCTGCTGTAGTTTAGCAGCCGGCGCCGCACCTTCTTATAATGCAAACACCGGGGATGAGCATGATCAAATACTACGATCTGGGTTCCAAAAAAAGCCTGAACGAAATCGTCATGGCGGGGAGCCATGACGCAGGCATCAATGCAGGGGCCAAGAATGTTAGGACCCAAGGCCTGAATATCTACCAGCAGGCGGAGTCAGGCATTCGCATTTTCGATATGCGGATAACAGGAGCCGTGGTGAAGCGGCCCGGCGCCGCCGATGCATTGACGCTAAAGGCTTACCACGGACAGGGGGGTAAGCGCACAGAGCAGGCACATAACCTTCACACCAATAAGCACATCGACGTCAAGGTTCGGGACATGACGCTCGGCGATTACGGCATGGAGATAACCAGCATCCTGACGGAAGCAAAGCGGTTCGTAAAGACTAATCCCACGGAGTTCCTGCTGCTCAAGTTCGATAAGTCCGACAATTGGCTGCTGATCGCCGAGGCGTGCGTGCGGTTGCTCCAAGAGACGATCTATTGCGGCGGTGGCAATCTCAATTGCGCCAAGCTCCTGCATCTGCGCGGGCGCGTGATCGTACTGTTTCCGGAAGCCGGACAGAAGGAGGTGCATCACCTCTATGGAATTCCGCAAGGCATCCTCGGCTGGAAGAACCTGCAAGGTGGCGGCTCATACAAGGAGGATTTCCATGGGCTCCAATACTTCGGTAAGGGCGGCACATCGGTAACAAACGTCTTTGGATCCAAGATCAAGGAAAATCTGAAAAAGCAGAAGAAGCTCATTGAGAGAGCCGGTGATGGTAATCCGAAAGTCATGGGCATGATGTACTGGACGACCACGGGCCTTACCGAGAGCATCCGCAAGCGTAACGACAAGATGTGGACTCCCCCCCACATCGCACAGATGCAGAACCTGTGGAAAAACGGTATGCGCGAGTCGGTGACGATGCGTGTCAATCCGTTAAGGCGACTCGACGGGTTGCCGGGCGCCCACGTCATCAAGGCCTTCATGCCCAATTTTGTGATGATCGATTTTTCCGACGCGGAGAAGTGCAAGCACGTCTATCAACTGAACTTTATGTCGCCGTCAACGCTGGCCAACGCGGTGGGTGGACCCGCGCAGGTCTAAATGTACACACTGCACCGACGCACAATATCTTGACCGCTGCGCCGCTCAGGAGGCCGGGCTGGGGCCTAGCCGACCCGCTTCTGCCTGGCGCTGCGCCGCGAAAAAGAGCATGGAGCAGATAAGCATGAGGGTCACCACATAAACACTCATCGCGAACGGCACCCACCTCTGCAGATGCAGCAGGCTCAGCGTGACGTTGAGCGAAATGAACACGATTAAGGCGATGCTGGCGTAGACGACGATCTTTACCTGCACCCCGATCGCCTGCATGCGATACGCGTTCGTCTCGAGCGGCCACCTCCTTCTGCGATATAGCAGCCAGTACGCGAGAAATGCGTTCAGGGCGTAAACCAGCGTGACGGTGCGGAGGAGAGGGTAGAAGGAAAACCCCGGCAACGGGTGCTGCTGGAGATAGATCACGAACGCGGCAAACAGGAAGTATCCCAGGACGGCAAGAGAAACGGTTAATGGCGAGACGAAATCGAAAAGCCCACGCCGCTGCAGACTGGCTGTCCGCTTCACCTCCGGCGGCGAACGCATGAGCGCCTTTCTTTTGACCCAGGCTCCGATCAAATTAATGACAAAGAACGGCAATATCTGCACCACAATATAGCCGCGGAGCAGGAGACTCACCGGACCGACATGCCAGCCCGGGCTCTGCATGTGGTTGAACAGCCAGCCCAGCAATGCCAGGCCGAGCACTGCGATGCCCGCGTTCACTGCGCGGTATAGCGTCAGCAAGCGCTCGCGAGAGTTACGCTCCCAGCCTGGAAGTTGTGCCTCCGCCTTCGCGCGCGCGAATCTTGTGAGCCAGGCCGGATGCAGCACTGACACCACCAGTATCTGCAGCGTGAACGCCGCAAGAAATGCATAAGCTTCGATCATGACAGCACCTCACTTTGCCCACGGTTGCCGGCTGATCACGCCGGCCAACGCGTTGCGGATTTCTGAATCGGTCACACCCGCCTCGCGCAACTCGGCGACGGTTTCGCCGAGCTTGCGCAGCGTCCATTCGTGCAGGTTGATTTTGCAGTTCGCCTTGGCCCTGGGGTGGACATAGGTGCCGCGGTAGCCCTTGGTTTCGATCACCGAATCGCGTTCCAGCAGCTTGTAGGCCTTCGCCACGGTCTTGCTGTTGAGCTCGAGATCGTTGGCGAGCTGACGGATCGAAGGCAGCGCGTCACCCGCCTTCAGAACGCCGGCCGTGACCGCAGCCTTGATCTGTTCGATCAGCTGCTCGAACTGCGGTACGGGATTGTCGATATCGATGGTTATGACCATCAGGGTGGCAGCCTCTGTGTACCAGTCGACCCCATGGTACAACTGGTCCATATGATTTGCAACCCCCAGTCCCGGCAAAATGCCGGAGATCAGTACCTCGAGAAGTAAGCAATGGCGCGATACTCGATCGATCGCCGTTCCCGGGCATCGCGACGGCTGGTGTCGCGAAACGCGGTGTGCGGACAGCGCCACGCTTTGCCGTGATCCGAATCATAGAATTTGATAAAGATCACCTCGTCAGGACCCATGTCCGGGAAGTACCACCAGCGATGTTCGGGAGAGTAGTGAAAAATGGTTGCCGCCGACATATTCTCCTCGCCCTCGATGGGCGCGAATAAGGCATCGCCAGTCGGGATCACATCGACGTCGACTTTGGTATTGTGCGTCCCCTCCTCGTCACGCACCGAGCGCCCGTCGCACAGCGCGAGCGGCATATCCTGCGGCGGTTCAGACAGAGCGCGCCACAGACTGAAGGCGATGAATCGATGGTAGCCCGGGCCGTCGGGATGCGTTTTGCGGTACAGGTTCCCCGCAATGCGTTCGGCGCAACGCTGCGTGAAATCGACATGTGCCTCCGCCGCGGGCGGCTGCATGATCTGGCTCGTCACTCCCGAAGTGCGGATCTGACCGCCCATAGGCACCACCACATCGGCACCGCTCAAACGCTTCGCCACCTCGCCAACCTGCGCGGCATAAGCTGAGGCGGGTCCGTAGTTATGCTCCCAGTCGGTGATGTCTGTAGCGTGCCTTCCCAAGCAAAATCCATTGTCATCGAGCGTAAAGGGGCCCGCGAGCCGCGCATTGCGAATCGTGACTCGATAGGGCTCGTTGACGCCGGTGTTGTATTCCTTGCCGGGCGCCCAAAACCGGCGGTTGATGCGCGACGTCGGGACCAGATAGCCGATCGTCGTTTGTACTTCTGCGGACGCGAGGCTCATATGCTCACCTTCCATGGCCGCACTATAGAGCCAGTGCCCCCCGGCGTAAATGATCCTTGGTGCATGCCCCACACTTGGCTCGGCGCCCTTCGCCGGACGCAGTGTTAGGAGAGCCTCAACCGCAGCGTCATTGCCGCGGCAATGGCGAGCGGCACCGAAAAAATGGCGAAAATGGCGGCAACCGGCAGATGCGCGCCGACCAGCAAGCCGCCGAATATCGGGCCAAGCACCGCACCGACTCGCCCGATGCCGAGTGCCCAACCCACGCCGGTACTTCTGATCCGCGGTGGATATAGCCTTGCGGCGACGGCCCAGAAGCCGTTGAAACCGCCCTGCACGCTGACGCCGACCAGGAAGGCCATCACCAGCGTGAGCCAGACGGGCATCGTAACCCCTCCAAAGATCAGCATGACGATGGCCGCGCATCCGAGGTAGGCGGCAACCACGCGTTGAAGTTTGAATCGGGTTGCGATCAAGCCCACGGCACTTGTGCCCACAAAGGCGCCGACGTTGTACGTCCCTCGTCGCTTCATTGAACTACCGCCTCAGCGGCGAGGCACCCTTTCCTGCTGCGATCCGAGACGTGAAAGCGGCGATCAAATTCATTCGCGCGCACGGCGTTGAATACAGCGTCGATAAGTCGAAGGGATTGGTCTGGGGCGGCTCCGCCGGCGGTCATCTGGCCGCGCTGGCCGCGCTCACCTGCGGAATAAAGGAATTCGAACCCGAATTGCCGGCCAATCCGTCGCCCGATCCGTGCGTGTGTCTGAACAGAACGACTGCATCCAAGCTGCCGTGGCTTGGTATGGCGTGTTAGATCTCTCCATGGTGCCGAGTCGTAACGGGTCAAATGCGCCCAGCCCTACCATCCGTAAATTCCTGAACTGCGCTGACACGTGCCCGACAACAACCCTTGAGGCGGCAAGTCCAATTCACTACGTCACGGCGAAATCACCGCCATTCCTGCTGGTGCAGTACCGATTGAAGAGAGTACAGTCATCGAACTATGATTGATACCCGCCACGAAGCGGCAAGGGCCCGCTGAGGATGGGGCCGAAGGACCATGGTAGAACAGCGTGCACCCGTCGAGTTTTTGCGCCGCATGCTGGCCACGATCGAAGCCGGCACAGTTGAGCTTCCCGCCTTTCCGCAAGTTGTCATCCAGGTGCAGGAGGTTCTGAAGAATCCGAACTATTCGCTCCAGATGATTGTACGCCCGATATCCGCGGATCCGACTCTCGCCAACCGGCTGCTCAACATGGCTAACTCGACCGCATTCAACGCAACGGGCAGGGTGATCATTGACCTGGGTGTCGCACTGACGCGCCTCGGTGCTCAGAAGGTTTACAGCGTCGTCCTGGCGCATGCTATTCAGGGTGTTCAACGACTTGAATTGCTGCGATCGATCGCGAGGCCGCTGGAAGAGCTATGGTCCGAGAGCGTGGCAGTTGCCCATTTCTGTGGCGCGGTGGTCAAACGTTTAAAGCTTGCCATGCCCGATGCGTTCGCCGCGGGTCTGCTTCATCGCGTGGGCCATCTCTACATTCTTGTGCAACTGGCGAGGCAAGAGGCGTCGCGGCCGCGTGTCACCTTAACCAAGGATCTTGTGGATGCATGGCATCCCGTGATTGCCAAAGCCGTGCTGAAGAATTGGCATGTCAACGACGCGGTTTGCGAAGCGGTGGGCATGCAGGCAGATGTCCTTGCGGTGCGGTCGGGGCCTCCAACACTGACCGACGTCCTGGTCGCCGGCATGCGGCTGGCGAATAGAATGATGAACAGTGGCGACACCAGCAGCTTCAGCTCGGGCGGCGTCTTGGCGCGGCTCAACCTGTCAATAGAGGAGTGTCGCGGCTTGATTGGCGAGGCGGATGCAGAAGTAAGGGCGCTCGCACGCGCCTTGCACTCATAGAGATCGCGCGAGCTTGCCATCGCAGGTCAGCAGCGGCGCATCCAGCTGACTAGGTTATTTTGGTTGCCCCGAAGCCGACAATCTTAGTCGGTTCGCCCGATGTATCTGAGGCGCAGCCACAATGTACGCGCTGGCAGTAAATAGAACGACTCGCTGCCGAACTCGCTCGCACTGACGGGCGGTCGCTGATTCGTTAAATTACCGCCTCCCAGCGAAACAGTCCATTTGCCGAATCCGTACCCGAGTGTTGCATTGAGATTCGTATAACCGCCAACGGGCGCGATGTTCTCTTCATCGAGAAAACGCCGCCCGACATATTGGGCGACGATGGTCGCATTGGGACCTTGGCTCGGGGTATATAGGATACCTACTGCCGCAAGAATATGCGGCGACAGCGGCAGTTGCCGGCCGGCGACGTTCACGGTCGAGTCGCCGTCAAAAAAATCGTATTGAGCGAAGTATGCATCGTGATACGAGCCGTTGGTCGCGAGCGCAAGGTCCGGGGCGATCGTGTAGCGGGACTCGATCTCGACACCCTTGAGCTTCTCCGCGGCGGCGTTGGTGAGCGCGCCGGTACTGGTGGCGACCACCAGGTTGTTGAAATTCATGAGAAACAATTCAGCCTGATAGGCGAAGCGGCCGTTGGCGAGCGCACCCTTCAAGCCCGCCTCATAGCTCTGAGCCGTCTCCGGACTCAATAGGTCCGGCGTGTAGTCGGGCCCGAAATCGATTGCGGACGGCTTGAATGCGTTTCGAAAATCCGCATAGGCGACCGCCTCGTCCTTACCCGCCGCCCACCATTTGTAGCTGACGCCGATGCTTTCGGAGGGCCGAATCATCGTCTTACTCACGCTCTGCGCCAACGGCGTCGGCGGCGGGAGGGTGAAATCAGTGGAGCTTTTCTCCTCGTAGGCCTCGTTGAGGCGAATACCCGCAAGCACGTCCCAGCGGCCGTCCGGCTTCCAGTCGGCCTGTGCGTACTGGCCCCCGAAAACACGCCGGTCGTTCACCGTGCCAATTTCGTTCACCGTTAGTTGAGTGGTCGACGGAGGAATCACCGACCCGCTCAATGGCACGGTGTAGGCCGCATTTCCGTTGAGCGTGGTCTGAGTCCCAAGCCCATACAACAAATCCGTGCCGATAATGAGCCTCGTATCGCCAAAGAGTCTGCTCGTGAGGTGAGTATCGAAATAGTCATCGTCGATGTGACGGCGCTGATTCTGGGTATCCGCCGCACCGCTCAAATCGGGCTCCAAAAAGGCCCGGATATCCGTGATATTCGAATAGGACAAGGACACCAGCGACTCCCAAGTGCCGGTGGCGGTTGGCCGCGAATAGCCCACCGCCATTTGATACCTGTCCTCATCGATCTTTGCGTCCGCCGGGTTGAAATTCGAGTCGATGGGTGTCAGATCCGTGAGTCCCGAACCCACGCGAATGGTCGGACTGGGCGGGGCGTCGCGTACGAACGTCAGGTTGGCGTCGATGCGCAGGGTGCCTGTCCCCAAATCAAGCGCACCGCGATAGAGAAGGTGCCCGTCCGACACGTTCTCGCGCTCGTCCGCAAATCCCAAACTTTGGCCGTCTGCCGCGACCGACTGGCGGTAGTCTGCGGAGGCAGGCAGGGCGAAGGATGCCGATCCGCGGGCGGAACCATAATTGCCGAACGCAATGTCCGCTTCATTGCTCGCTTCGCCGGCCGGATAGTGCAGCAATTGAACCACGCCCACGAAGGATGTGGCCCCGTACATGACGGGAGCGGACCCCTTCAACACTTCGACGCGTTGGGCGCCGGTGAAGTCCAACGAAGTGATTCCGGGGTTGAATGCGCCCCCCCAAGGCACGCCGTCCACCACCAATAAAAATGCGTCAAATTCGTGCAGTCCCCAAAACGCCGGCACCGCGCTCGATGGCCCGGCATCTCCGCCGGGGGGCGCCTCCACGCCCGGCACGAGACTCATCGCCTGGGACATATCCCAGGCGGCACGAGCCGTCAGCTCCCCGCCGGAAACCACCGAAATGTCGGCCGGAATTTGGTCCAGCGGCTCGGGGATCCGCGTCGCGGTGACGACGATCACGGTGAGAGGGTCCTGCGGCGTGTCGGCGGCGGCGGCGGCGGCGAAATTGGTTATGAACGCGTAACAACAACAATAAACGATGGAAGGTGTACGCATTTGCTCTTTGACTTCGCCCGGCGTGACCTCGGAATGGTGCAATCACCACCGCGTACGATCCGGCTTCAATGATCAATGAAACTACAACGTGTAAGATTAGGATATCGCAACTTGGGGAGATTGCAGCGTGATTGCAAAAATCGTCAAAGTGTTGTTGCCCACCTTCGCACTCGCCTGTTTCGCTGCCCCCCTGTCGGCGGCCGATCGGGGGGCAAGCGCCACGCCTGAGGAAAGTGCCTACAGCGCGCTGAAGTGGCGCAACATCGGGCCGTTCCGCGGTGGCCGAGCGGTGGCCGTCGCCGGCGTTCCCGGCTCGCCGAATGTCTTCTATTTCGGTGCTGCCGCCGGCGGTGTGTGGAAGACCATCGATGCGGGCGCGACCTGGAAGCCGATTTTCGACAGCGTAAAGGTTTCCTCGATCGGCGCCCTGGCGGTGGCGCGCAGCAACCCCAGCATCATTTATGTGGGCACGGGCGAGGGAAACCTCCGCGGCGATGTGACCTGGGGTGGCGGAGTCTTCAAGTCCATCGATGCCGGCGCCACCTGGACCGATGTCGGACTGAAGGACACGCGTCAGATCGGCGCCCTGATCGTCGATCCGGCCGATCCCGACATCGTGCTGGTCGCGGCCATCGGCCATGCATTCGGACCGAATTCCGAGCGGGGTGTTTTCCGCACCTCGGACGGCGGCAAGACGTGGAGTCGTGTGCTTTACAAGAACGACTTGACCGGCGCCATCGATCTGGCGGCCGACCCCCGGAATCCGAAGGTGATCTATGCGGCGCTTTGGCAGGTTAGGCGTCAGCCTTGGACGTTCCAGAGCGGTGGTCCGGGAAGCGGACTGTATCGCTCGTCGGACGGCGGCGTGACCTGGTCGCAGCTCACCGGGCATGGGCTTCCCGAAGGCATATTGGGGAGGATCGATATCGCGATATCCGCCGCCGACCCGCATCGAATCTATGCCATGATCGAAGCCAAGGAAGGCGGACTGTATCGTTCGGATGATGGCGGAACCACTTGGCGCCGAGTCAGCGACGACGGTCGACTGCGTCAGCGCGCCTGGTACTTCTCCAAAATCTATGCCGACCCGAACGCCGTTGACACCGTCTACGCACTCAACACCGGCATGCTTCGCTCGGTGGATGGCGGCAAGACCTTCAACTTGGTGGCCGCAACCCATGGCGACCACCATGCGTTATGGATAGACCCAGGCAATTCGAAGAGCTTGATCAATGCCAATGACGGCGGCGCAAGCATCTCTCTCGATGCCGGCAACACATGGTCGACTCAGGACAATCAGCCCACGGGCCAGTTCTACCATGTCGCGACCGACAATCGCTTCCCGTATTTCGTCTATGGCGCGCAGCAGGACAACACCAATCTGGCCATCGCAAGTTTCGACGACGAGGGCGTGATCGGGCCTCGCGACTGGTATCCCGCCGGCGGCGGCGAGTCGGGGTTCGTCGTGCCGGATCCGCGCGACGCCAACATCATTTATAGCGACGCGGAGAATCAGTATGCGCGCTTCGATCTTCGCTCCAAGCAGCCGCAGTCCATCAGCCCGGACCCTATCGACAATTCCGGTCATCCCGCGAGCGAACTCGATCACCGCTTCAACTGGACTTCGCCGCTGATGATCTCGCCGCACGACCCGGACGCAATCTATGCGGCATCCGAAGTGGTGTGGAAGTCGACCGACCACGGCATGAACTGGAAAATCATCAGCCCCGATCTGACGCGCGACGATAAAACCAAGCAAACGGCTTCCGGCGGACCGCTCACCAAGGACATCACCAGCGTCGAGTACTACGATACCATTTTCGCGCTGGCCGAGTCGCCCGTGCGCAAAGGCCAACTGTGGGTCGGAAGCGATGACGGCCTGGTGCAGCTATCGGAGAACGACGGCGCTCATTGGCGCAATGTCACGCCCGCGGCGATGCCGGCGTGGAGCACAGTCAGCATGATTGAGCCGTCGCATTTCGATGCCGCCACGGCGTACATTGCGGTGGACCGGCATCGACTGGATGACATCGAACCCTACGCATGGAAGACCGCGGACAATGGGAAAACATGGGTGACGATCGCCGCCGGTATGCCGCAAGGCGCCGTCGTCCATGTGGTTCGCGAAGACCCGGTAAGACGGGGCCTTCTCTACGCGGGCACGGAAGTCGGCGTTTTCGTCTCCTTCGACGACGGCGGCCATTGGTCCGCGCTGCAACGCGGATTGCCGACGACGCCGATTCATGACCTGACGGTCCATGGCGATGACCTCGTTGCCGCAACTCACGGCCGCAGCTTTTGGATCTTGGACAATTTGACCCCCTTGCGGCAGGCGCAGGCCTCGGCGGATGATCTGGTGCTGTACTCGCCCGCGGTTGCGCTGCGGTTGTATTACCCAGATGAGGTGAACAGGCGGGGCCCGGTGGGTGAGAATCCTCCCGCCGGCGCGATGATCGATTATGTATTCAGCGAGAAGCCGGTGACCGAAGTCACCGTCGACATCATCAATGCACAAGGCGAGCGGGTGCGCCACCTGTCCAGCACCAAGACCAACAAAGAGGTGCAGCCGCCCGAGTGGCCCGATCGATTGGTGCCGACCGATTTGATTCCCGCGCATGCCGGCATGAACCGGCTGATTTGGGATCTGCGCTGGGACGATCCCGTGCAGATCCCGGGTGCCTTTTATGAGGACCAGGCGCCCCGCGGACCGCTGGTCGCCCCGGGTAGCTATCAAATACGGGTGACCTGGGGAGACAGGAGCCGCAGCGCAGCCCTCAAGGTGGTGGGCGATCCGCGGGTTCCCCACAGTGAGGCGGCCATCGACGTGAAAACCACACTGGCCCTCGCCACCAATCGGGACATCGACGCCCTGCATCGCGCGGTGAACGACATCCGCGCTCGGAGGCGGAAGATCAAGGGTTCCGCGTCTTTGCATGGACTTGACGTGAAACTCGCCGCCATCGAGGAGGCGCTCATGCAGGTGAATATGAACGGCTCGGAAGCCAATCTGGCTTTTCCCGGCATGCTCAACGAGGAATTCGCGTCATTCGCCGAAACACTCGACGACGCCGACACGCTGCCCACCCAGCAGCAGCAGGCACTCTATGCCTCGCTGCACGGAAAACTTCAGACTCAACTGGCCTTGTGGCGAAGCTTAAGTCGAAAATAACGCAAGTTATTCCTCGTCGGTCGAGTCATTATCGCCCGCGTCGGTTGCGTCGCCGCGCAAGACGGCCAAACCCGCCTTGGCCAGCGCTTGATTGAGGCCGGCAAGGTTTTCTCGCCAAATCTTGGCGGACGATGCCGCCAGCGACCTCCAGTCTTTGAGCAGGAGATCGGCTGCCGCTTGCTGTGCGGGCGTCGGCGCGACATCGGCGCCCTCGACTTGCGCATACAATCGCGCAATTTCCCCGTTCACCCGCTCGATACCGGGCGGCGCGAGGCGGTCCTCCGCATTGGGCGGAGGCTCCTGAAGATGCTGCAACTGCTCATCCAGCGCCTCGGCAAGCGGCGCAACCCCCGCCTCCTTTGCCGCGCCGAGCTCTTTCAATCGCCCACGCAAATACTTTACCTGCAGCAGCTTCGTGGAACTCGAATCGAGCGCATCCGACAACTGTCCCGCAAGTGCAAACTGCGCGACGTACTCTTGCTGACTGGCGCCCACCCGCGGATCCGCAGTCAGGGTCAGCGGCTGCTCCAGTTCGCGGGTGCCGAATCGCAATCGCACGCGATAGGTTCCGGGGATCGCGCGCGGTCCCAAGGGCTCTTGCGGCGTATCGCCGGGCACCGCGGAAATCGGGTAGCCGCGCCGCGCCGTCCGCGGGGTGTTGTAGTGCAAGTCCCAGATGAATCGGTGCATGCCCACGGCCGCCGTCAACGGCTTCGGCTGACGAATCCAGTACACCGGAATGAGCTCACGCGCCCGCTCTCCTTCGCTCGAGCCGCTGCGGTCGCTGCTTGCCGCGCGCCGCACGACACTGCCACGCGAGTCGAGGATTTCAATGGCGACTTCGCCCTTGACCGCCTTCGGAAAGTAGAAATCGATGACGGCGCCGTCCGGTGGATTGCGCCCGGCGGGCTCATCCGGCGGAATGGGCGTATCGGTGCCGGTGCTTCGCCGCGCAAGCACGGCCGGTGACGGCTTCAGCAGCATCGCGTCCCTGTGCGAGGCGATATTTGCGAACTCGCGCAGCGGTCCAATGTCGTCGAGAATCCAAAATGAGCGCCCATGTGTTGCAACAATCAAATCCTGATCATGGACGGCAAGGTCCCGCATCGAGGTGTGCGGCAGATTCATCTGCAGCGACTGCCAGTGATCTCCGTCGTCGAAGGACACCCAGACCGCTTTCTCCGTGGCCGCATACAACAATCCGCGGTGCACTGGGTCCTCGCGCACGCTATTGACCGGCGCGTCCGGGGCCAGGCCCATATCGATGGATTTCCAGCTCCGTCCGCCGTCACGGGTACGATATAAATACGGCTTCAGGTCATCCAGCCGAAACCGGCTGACCGACGCATAGGCAACCTTGGCGTCGAAGTGCGATGACTCTAGCTGCGTGACCTTGCTCCACGGGGTCAGTGCTGAAGGAGTCACATTCGTCCAATCCTTTCCCTCGTCGGGAGTGACCCAAATCAACCCATCATCCGTGCCCGCCCACAACAGCCCCTTGGTCACGGGCGATGCGCTAACGGAATAGATCACTCCACGCTGCGCGTCGGCCTTGTCGGCGTGCATGGCGCCGACGGTCGGCGGAGCGCCGGCGCTCGGGCGTGTCAAATCATCGCTGATTTGCCGCCAGGACGCGCCGGCATCATTCGACGCGTAGAGGCAATTGGCGGCGTAGTACAGCCGATGTGGATCCTGCGGGGAGAATAGGATCGGCTCGGTCCGATCGGTACGACTATCTGCGGACAGAAGCGGGATGGGAGTGACATCTTGCACCTGACCCGTCGACAAATGTGTCTTGGTGACGACATTGCGACCCGCACCGTAAATGACATCAGGATCAAGCGGGTCCGGCGTCACATAGCCGTACTCGATTACGCCGACCGGATGCCAGTCGCGGAAGGTGATTTCACCGTCATTGCCGCGACTCGAGATGCAAACCGAGCCGCTTTCCTGCTGACCCGAACACAGCCGGTACGGGAAGGTCGGGGTAATACCGATGTGGTAGAGCTGCGCGGTGGGTTGATTGTACCAAGTGCTCCAGGTCTTGCCGCCATTGACGGTAACGACCACGCCCTGGTCTCCGGCCAGCCCAATGCGCTGCGAATTCTCCGGGCTGATCCACAGGTCTTGGTAGTCATCGCCGCCGGGCGCGCCCTTGAGTGAAATCCAATGCAAACCGCCATCGACGGATTTCATCAGGACGATCGATGCGCTGTAGATGATGTCCGCATTGCTTGGGTCCACCTTGATGATCGGCAAATCGCCGCCGCCGATGCGAAGCGCTGGACGCGAATCGCTGGTCGCCGAGTGCCAATGCTCACCCCCGTCCTCCGAGCGGTAAATGCCCACGCTCGGAGCTGCGCCGTGCTGCGCCGCCGGATCGGAGCTCGTCGCCACTGTCGCATATAATCGGCCGCGCGCACTTGGCGCGACCGCGACGTCGAGCTGCGATAGTCCTTCCGGCAGTCCGTCCTTCAACTCCCGCCAATGCTCACCACCATCGGTCGATTTGTACAGACCGCCGTGGGGGCCGTTGTACATGGTTTTATCCTCCCACGGTCCCGAACGCGCATCCCAAAATCCGGCGTACAGCGTATTCGAATCGAAGGGGTCGATTCTGATGAAGGAGCTGCCGGTATTCTCGCCTCGATCAAGCACGCGGGACCACGTCGCGCCGCCATCCACCGATCGATAAACGCCGCGCTGCGCGCTCGGCCCATAGGGATGGCCAAGGACCGCCGCGTAGACGCGGTTCGCATCACGGGGATCCACGGCGATGCTTGGAATCTGTTCAGCATCATCCAGACCCAAATGCATCCACGTCTGCCCTGCGTCGGACGAACGATACACGCCGTTGCCGACCGACAAATCCGGCCGATGCAAACCTTCGCCCGATCCCACGTACATGATGTTCGGATTGGACGCTGCGACGGCGATCGCGCCGATGGATTGCGTGGGTTGCGAATCAAAGATCGGTACCCACGTCCGACCGTCGTCATCGGACTTCCAAACACCCCCATTCACCGCACCCGCCAAGACGGTGTGGGGCTGGCCTGGAACGCCCGTAATGGCGCGTGTACGGCCGCCGCGAAACGGCCCTACCAATCGCCACTTCAGATCCTGGGTGATTGCTGCGATATTCGTTTGGGCGCATATTGAATGGGAGCCGGCGAGCGTCAGCAGCATCGCGGCCAAGAGTCGATATAAACGCATATTGTGCAACATTGATTCGTACCGCGTCGCGCCGCTAAGGCAGGGTTACCATACCGCACCCGCATTCTAATACTTTTACCTGCCTCGGGCTGACGGCGCGCAGTCCGCAATCGGTAGCGATTTTCGGCGTCAAGCTGCGCGGGCTGAGCCTTCTCGATCAGCGCCTTGGCCTGCGCACGATCTGCATCGTTTTCAACAACAAACAAAGTGGTTCGCATCGACGCGTACTCGCTTATTCGATGAGTTCAATTTTTGCCCGATGACCGTGAGATCGCGCGAGCTTGCCATCGCAGGTCAGCAGCGGCGCATCCAATGCTTCGGCGAGGGTAACGTAGGCTGCGTCGTAGGCGGTGACGGATTCTCGCAACTCCCAGATCCGCGACAGCATGTCGTAGTGAGGGGCGCGTTCAACGAGTAAGGCCGCGTGGTCGCCCAGTGCTTCTTTGGCGCGGGCCGGGGTGATTTCCTTGAGTTGGGTGAGGCGCCGTAAGGCTTGCGTTACTTCGACGTCCAGAAGGTGTGGGGCGTGCAACCGTTCGTCAGCTGCGAGTGCTCGGGCTTCCACTTTTTGGCCTCGATCCGTTCTCAGGAGAAGCTCCAGCACCGCCGAGGCATCGATGACAATCAACGGTGATCGCGCTCCGCTCGGACGATGTCGGTGGGCGAGGTTTTTCCTCTGTAGGGTTCGCGCAACCGCAGGCGTTCGCGCATTTCCTCCGGCGAGGGGTATTCCGCGATTTTGCGGACTTCGCGGATCAGGTAGTCGGATAGTGGCAGGCCGGACAGCGCCGCACGCGCCTTCAACTGGCGGTGCAGGGTGTCGGGGACGTGGCGTAGCTGGATCATTTTAGACATGTGAGCATGATAGTTGCATGTGCATCACATGTCAATCGATCGGTGCTGTGCTCGTTGATTTTCGTGGGTCGCCCTCGACCCCGAAACCCGTAGCCCGGCATCTCGGCGCAGCGCATTGCAGGCCGCGTCTGATAGCGCTACCATCCATTGAGACGCTATCAAATGCAATAAAGAAGCGACATGAAAATATCGCGGCGCGGCGCGATGCCAAGCACGATGATTGGCATCATCCTGACGGCATCGCTGATGTGCGCTCATGCGACTGGCATTCTCATAGACGCGCGGCGGCCGAGCGACCCGATTGGTCCGTACGAATATGGCATGTTCATCGAGCCGATTGGAGGCCTGATCGCGCGCAGCCTTTGGGCCGAAATGCTCGACGATCGTAAGTTCTATTACGCCATAACCCCAGAGGGAGAGGACACTAGTCCGCCGCAGAGCGTCGAGGGCCGCCCGGGAATTGCCTACAGAAAATGGCGGCCGATTGGCGGCAATGATGCGGTGCTGATGGATACGAGCGATCCCTATGTTGGCGCGCACAGTGTGCGTGTTGCGGTCGACAGGGCATCGCCCCACGGAATTGGCCAGAGTGGCCTCGACCTTGTCCAAGGCAGGCTTTATAACGGCTACCTACTGCTGAGCGGCGATCCTGGCGCAGCAGTCCGGGTGGCGCTGATTTGGGGCGCAGGTCCTGGCGGCCGCAAAGTCGTCAGTCTTTCAACCCCTAGTGCGGTATGGCACAAAATTCCATTCGAATTCAGTGCGGGCGCCGATGCGACCGATGCGCGTTTTGAGATTACGGGAATCGGGACCGGGAATTTTCGCGTGGGCGCAGCGTCACTCATGCCCGCTGACAACATCAACGGCTGGCGGGCTGATACAACCTCGATTCTGCGCACGCTTCACTCCGGAATGTGGCGTTTGCCCGGCGGCAACTTTCTCTCCAACTGGGATTGGCACAGCGCAATTGGGCCGCGTGACAAACGAGCACCGATGTTCGACCACGCCTGGAGCGCGATGCAGCCGAACGACCTTGGAATGGACGAGTTCATGGAACTAACGAGGATTATCGGCGTCGAGCCCTATGTCACCGTCAACGCGGGATTGGGCGATGCCAATTCGGCTGCAGAGGAAGTCGAGTATTTGAACGGCTCCGCGAACAGTGAGTGGGGCGCCAAACGAGCTGACAACGGACACCCGGCGCCATACCAAGTCAAATTCTGGAACATTGGTAATGAACCCTATGGGTGGTGGCAGATCGGCAAGACCACGCTCGAATACTTCATGATGAAGCACAACGAGTTCGCCGCAGCCATGCGTTCGGTGGACCCCTCGATCACGCTCATCGGCTCAGGCGCGATGCCCGATCAGCTGCATCCGAGGGATGCCAAGGAGAATGCCTCGTTAGAGAGCATTCAGGCCAAGTTTGGCACCGAGCAGGATTGGACCGGAGGGCTGCTCGCCAGTGCTTGGGGAACTTTCGATGGATTATCCGAGCACTGGTACGATCGCGCCGAAAAGCGCCCGGATGCTTCCACGAGTGATGAGCTCACGGAATTCGTCCGTTCGCCGTCCAATCAGGTGCGGATGAAGGCTGAGGAGTGGCGCATCTATCAGCAGCGTTTCCCCGCGATCAAGGATAAGCGCATCTTCCTGGCCATCGATGAATATGCCTATATTGGAGCACAAGCCAACCTCAAGTTGGCCCTTGCGTATTCAATGGTGCTGCAGGAAATGTTGCGCCATACGGAGTTCCTCAAGATCGGCGCATTCACCACTGGGGTTTCGACCCTGGATATAACACCAAGCGGGTCGGTGTTGAACTCGACGGGCGAGGTGTTCGCTTTATACGGTGAACATTTCGGCACGGGCACCGTGCCGCTTGCCGTTGACGGTAGTTCGCCGCAACCGGAGCCCAAATATCCAACCGGCTTCGATCATCCCAAGGTGCGCGCCGGCAGCGCGACCTATCCGCTCGACGTGATCGCCGGCCTAACGGCGGATGGCAAGACGTTGCGAATCGCCGTGGTCAACGCCACCTTCGAAGCGCAACGCCTGACAGTCGATGTGCGGGGGATTGATTCGCGGACGCGTGGCACCGTGTGGCGCCTTACCGGCAAAAGCCTCGATGCACGCAACAAGGTTGGACAGCCGCCGGGAGTAACCATCACCCAGTACCTAGCGCCGGCTCTGAGTCGCGGTTTGAATCTGCCGCCTCTGTCCACATCAATCTACGAATATCCCGTCGCCCGCCCACGGTGAACGCTTGCTCTCGACGATGGTTGATGATCGGTGCGCTGCTGGCTTCCATGCCCGCGCCGGCAGCCTTTTCGGTAACCATGCGGGTCGATGCGGCGAAATCGATTGGCGCATCGCCGCCGATCTGGCGCTTCTTCGGAGCAGATGAGCCCAATTATGCGTATCGGCCGCAGGGGGAGAGGCTGTTGTCCGAGCTGGGCGGACTCCTTCCCGGCGGGGTCTATTTCCGCGCGCATAACATGATGACAAGCGGTGATGGGACGCCCGATTTTAAGTGGGGCAGCACCAATATCTACCGCCAACAGAATGGCACCGCCGTCTACGACTTCACGATCGCCGATCGCATCATCGACGCGTACCTCGTCCGTGGCATCCATCCCTACCTTGAGTTGGGCTTCATGCCGGAAGCGATGAGCGCCGCGCCGGATGACGTGCCTTACCGTCGGCCTTGGGTGCCTGGTGTGGACTACAAAGGCGTCACCGCGGGATGGTCCTATCCGCCGCGGGATTTCGAAAAGTGGGCTGAATTGGTCTACCAATGGACCCGCCACAATGTGGAGCGATACGGCAGGGCCGAAGTGGAGCGATGGTATTTCGAGGTGTGGAATGAGCCGAATCTCGACTTTTATTGGTCAGGCACCGCGGAGGATTTCTACCGGCTGCACGATTATGCAGTCGATGCCGTGCGTCGTGCGCTTCCGGGCGCGCGAGTCGGCGGGCCGGATGTCGCCGGATCCGGCGGCGCCTTCATGGATGGCTTCCTGAAACATGTCGCGGCAGGCACCAACTACGCGACCGGCAAAGCCGGTACCCCGACGGATTTTCTCTCCTTTCATGCGAAAGGCCAGCCGACGGTGGCAGACGGCCATGTTCGCATGGGCATCGCCAACCAGCTCAGGACCGTGGATGAGGCTTTCGCCAAGATCGCCGCCGTGCCGGAACTGGCCCATAAACCCATCATCATCGGTGAGAACGATCCCGAAGGCTGCGCGGCCTGCCCGGGACCGCAGAACGCCTATCGCAACGGCGCCCTGTATTCGAGCTACACCGCCGCGAGCTACGCGCGGCTCTGGGAGCTGGCACGCCGCCGTCAGGTCGATTTGGTAGGCGCTCTCACCTGGGCGTTCACTTTTCCCGGGCAGCCGTGGTTTGCCGGTTATCGCCAGCTGGCGACCAATGGCGTCGACCTACCGGTGCTCAATGTGTTCCGGGTTTTGTCACGGCTTGGCACCACACAGGTCGCGGCAACGAGCAGCAGCGAGGTATCGCTCGACAGGATAATGTCGGACGGGGTCAGCGGCTCACCCGATGTCGGCGTGCTCGCGACGCGCTCGGCGAACGGCCGCGTGGATATTCTGCTCTGGCACTACCAGGACGACGATGTGGCAGGACCGGCGGCTGACGTGCATCTCGTTCTCACCGGCCTTGCGCCGGGGCTCTCGCACGAGGCTCTTGTCTGGCGAGTTGATCGCCGCGAGGGCAATTCCTTCGCGAGCTGGCAAGACATGGGTTCCCCGGCCCATCCTACCAAACGGCAGATCGAGCGGCTGACTCGGGCAGCGCGAATGACGGCTCGGCCGGTTCGGATCGAACCTGCAGGCCACGCCGGCAGTGTATCGTTAAACCGTCGCCTCCCCTTGCAGAGTGTTGAACTGATCGAGGTACGAGCACGGCACCCCTGAACGCGCTGGGCTCGATGAAAAGGAGACGAATTATGCAACTGCTCAAGTCGCGCATTCCAACGCTGCTGGTCGTCCTGTTTACCTGCCGATCGCATGCTGAGCCGCTCCCTGCATATCTCAATACAGCCTTGCCCGCACAGCAACGGGCTCAGGATCTCGTCCATCGCATGACGGTGCAAGAAAAAGTCACTCAGCTGGTGAATCAGTCGCGCGCGATACCGCGCTTGAATGTACCCGCCTACGATTGGTGGAGCGAGGCCTTGCACGGCGTGGCCACGAACGGGACCACCGAATTCCCCGAACCGATCGCGCTCGCTGCGGCTTTCGATACTGAAGCGATTCACCGCATGGCCGTCGTCATCGGAACCGAGGGGCGCGTCAAACATGCGCAGGCGGTGCGCGAGGGACACAGCGATATCTTCGAAGGATTGGACTTCTGGGCGCCAAATATCAATATCTTTCGCGATCCGCGCTGGGGGCGCGGGCAGGAGACCTATGGGGAAGATCCCTTTCTCACCGCCCGTTTGGGTGTTGCATTCGTCACCGGCCTGCAAGGCGACGATTCGAAATACTATCGCGTTATTTCGACCCCCAAGCACTTTGCCGTGCACAGCGGCCCCGAGCCGACGCGCCACACAGCCGATGTCAAAGTCAGCAGGCACGATGAGCTGGATACTTATTTGCCAGCTTTTCGCGCGACTGTGACCGAAGGCAAGGCCGGTTCCGTCATGTGCGCTTACAACAGCATCAACGGACAGCCGGCGTGTGCCAATGAGTTCCTGCTGCAGGATCAGCTGCGGGGCAAATGGAACTTTCAGGGCTATGTGGTTTCCGACTGTGAAGCCATCGTCAATATTTTCCGCGATCATCATTTCACTTCGACCCAAGCAGAAGCATCCGCGCTCGCCGTGCAGCGCGGCATGGACAACGAATGCGTGGATTTCGCAAAGGTGCACGACGATCACGATTACAAGCCGTATCTGGATGCCTACAACAAGGGCTTGCTGAAGGAAGCACAGATTGATACTGCGCTGATCCGCCTGTTCACGGCACGAATGAGGCTCGGGATGTTCGATCCGCCGGAAATGGTGCCCTACTCGAAGATCGACGAAAGCGAACTGGACAGCAGGCAGCATCGCGCG
>JBARBX010000730.1:0-5599 GCA_049793535.1 Steroidobacteraceae bacterium
CAGCAGAATGCGCCGAACGGCTCGGGCGAGCGCGGCGTGATCGTCATGACGGCATCGGTGGCCGCTTTCGACGGTCAGATCGGACAGGTGGCCTATTCGGCCTCCAAGGGCGGCATCGTCGCGATGACTCTGCCGATGGCCCGCGAACTGGCGTCCTCGGGAATTCGCGTCATGACGGTCGCGCCCGGCCTGTTCGCGACTCCCATGATGAAGGCGATGCCGCAGGAAGCGCAGGACTCCCTGGGCAAGCAGACCCCGTTTCCGCCGCGGCTGGGCGAGCCCGATGAATTCGCCGCCCTGGTCGCCCAGATCATCGAGAACCCCATGCTCAACGGCGAGACCATCCGCCTCGACGGGGCGATCCGGATGCAGGCGCGCTAGCGCAGCGTTGCTGCGTACAACTCGTACCGCCTCCATCCGCCGTTACTTCACCGCTGTTTTTATCGCCTCCACGATCGCATCGCAAGACTTTGCATCCGCGACATCGATCAGGATGCGCGCTCCGCCACCCGGCTTCTGGTGCAACTGCACGTGCACCGTTTTTGTCTTCAAGACCTCGGTATTCAGCGACGATTCCCGCGTCTTGGCGGATTGGCCGCCCGCCTCGCTCTGGCTTTTTCGGACCAGATTTTCCGTCTCCCGCACCGACAGGCCGCGCTCCGCCACCAGCCGCGCCAATCTCACCCGTCCATCCTCGCCCTCCAACCCCAACAGCGCGCGCGCATGACCCATGCCGATGGCCTTGGAATCGATCAGGTCCACGACGGATGTCGGCAAATCCAATAACCGAAGCAGATTCGACACGGCGGCGCGCGAGCGGCCTATGGTTTCCGCAACTTCGGCATGTGTAAGCGAGAACTCGTCGATCAAACGCTTGAGTGCCCTCGCCTCTTCGGCGGACGTCAGATCCTCGCGTTGAATATTCTCGACCAGCGCGACCGCCACGGCTTCCTTGTCCGAAAGCGGACGCACGATGACCGGTATGTCCGTGAGGCCGGCCAACTTAGCGGCTAGCCAGCGGCGCTCGCCGGCCACGATTTCATACTTGGCGGCACCGGACCCTGCTGGCAGCGGGCGCACCACGATCGCCTGAATGACGCCGCTGGCTTTGATTGAGGCCGCGAGTTCCTCGAGTGCCTGCCGGTGAATCTCGCGGCGTGGCTGAAAGGCACCCGTTTGCATGAGCGAGATGGGTAGAGTCCCTCCGCCACGGCTGGGACTCACAGTGAGCTGTGCACCCAGCAGCGACTGGAGTCCCCGGCCTAATCCTTTGGAGGGTGCCGCCATCATCCAAGATTACCGTATTGGAGGATGCGCGGCATCAGTGTCGAGACGCCCATCACGTTACGGCGCATTCAGAACGTCGAATGGCGCCATTGCCCCTACCATTCGTCAAGGAAAATGGGAATATGACGACATTCGCTTCCAGCCTGCTCGCGGCGCTCTTGCTCGCGCAACCGCTGCTGTCGGCAGCCGCGGATAGCCCGCCCAACGGCGGCGGAAAGAGCAGTTCATTTGTCCCGCACGCGCATACCAGTCACCATGTCTATGGCGCGCCCATTGGGCCGGCCATCGTGGGCCATGCCAAGGCTTCTCATCGCAGGCACACGCCGAAGAAGCGATCCTCGAGTGCCGTGCACCGCCAAGCGAAGTAGTCAGCCCCGATTCGCGAGGTGGGCGCCGTGGTCGGCGAGTACCAGGCTCACGCACTCTGTCAGGCGGGTTGCATAGTCGATGTGAAGGAACTCGTTGGGGCCGTGTGCGTTGGAATGCGGTCCGAGGACGCCTGTGACGAGAAACTGTGTTTGCGCAAACCGCTCGCCCAGCATCCTCAGAAACGGAATGCTGCCTCCGCCGCCGAAGTAGATCGGCTCGCGGCCGAATGCCTGCCGCGAAGCGCGCTGCATCGACTGTTCAATCCATGGCGCGAAAGCGGGCGCGTTCCAGCCGCCCGTTGACGACTCAGGTTCGAAACTGACCTGGGCACCGTAGGGTGGATCATGTTCGAGCGCCGTGCGAACAGCCTGGCTCGCGATGCCCGGATCCACTGTGGGCGGAAGCCGCAAGGAGATTTTCAGAGTTATTTCCGGCGGCAATACATTGCCGGCCGTGTGAATCGCCGGCAAGCCGTCCGCGCCGGTCACCGTGAGTGTCGCCCGCCACGTATTGTTGATCAGCAGTTCCACGGGGTCGGGCGACAGGGGTTGCGCACCGGAGACGAAGGGAATCTTATCGAGGATGTGCGGCCCCAACGCATCGGCCGCCGCCGTGATTTGGGCGCGCCGATCTTTTGGAATGTCCGCGTGCAGCTCCGCGAGCTTGAGATCTCCCGTCAAGGGGTTCTCAATTCGTGCCAGCAATTGCTGGATGATGCGAAACGGGGTTGGTGCAATGCCGGAGGCAAGTCCGGAATGCGCGCCCTCCGTCAGCACACCTACCCGGAATTTTCCCACCAGGTTGCCGCGCAGTGAGGTCGTACTCCAAAGCCGCTCATAGTTGCCGCATTCGGCATCCAGACAGACGACCAGCGAGGGCTCGCCGATGCGGGTACCGAGCGCATCGAGGTGTGCGGGCAGGTGAATGCTGCCGCTTTCCTCCGACGCCTCGATCATCAGCACGCAACGAGCGAGGGGAATTGCCTGTTCCTTGAGAGCGGCGATGGCGGTCAACGAACTGAAGACGGCGTAGCCGTCATCCGCGCCGCCGCGGCCAAACAGCTTGCCGTCGCGAATAACCGGCTCCCAGGGCCCGAGTCCGGGGTGCCAGCCGGTAAATTCCGGTTGCTTGTCGAGATGTCCATACAGCAGGACGCATCCGGGAAGCTCGCCCGGCACGTCCACCAGCAACAAGGGCGTCACGCCGGGCAAGCGGCGCACTTCCACCCGCATGCCGGGCACGGTCTGAGCACGGCACCAGCCGGCCATGAGTTCGACGGCCCGGTCCATGTACCCATGCCGCTCCCAGTCTGGGTCGAAGGCCGGGGATTTGTTTGGAATGCGGATATAGGCCTGCAGTTGCTCGAGGATCGAGTCCTGCCAGGCGCGTTTAACGAACTGATGTAGGCGAGTGAGATCCATTGGGGGTCACGCCGTCGTCCGGAGTTGCACCGCGCGCAGAATTTCCCGCCGGCGCGCCTCGCTGGCGCGCGACCATTCGGTGATCTCCTCGATGCTACGGCGGCAGCCGATGCAGAGACCTTGCACATCCAATCGACAGATGTCGATGCAGGGCGACGGCACCGCCGCCTCCCCGCTCAATGCTGCGTCGACCATTGCTTGAACACTCGGTGAATGGCGTCGAGCCCGTCGGTCAGCGCCGCGGGTCCCGGTTGCAGGATGATCGGCGATTTGATCTCGTGCAGCTCTCCGTCGCGCACCGCGGGGACCGCGGCCCAGCCGGCCCGGGCCGCCACTCGATTCGGACGGAAGCGTTTGCCGCACCAGGATCCCAGAATGACATCGGGGGCGCGGACCACGACCTCGCCGGCGTCGCCCAGGATGCGATCCTTCGCCAGAGCGCACAGTGCCCGCTCCGGGAACACATCGTCGCCGCCGGCAATGCCGATCAGCTCGCTGACCCAGCGTATGCCGGTGATGAGCGGCTCATCCCATTCCTCGAAGTAGACCCGCGGCCGCCGCGGCAACAGAGCGGCGGCGGCGCGCACCCGCTCGATGTGCGCCTCGAGCTCCTGCGCATAGCGTTCTGCCTTGTCGGCAGCCCCGACCAGGGCGCCGAGCCGGCGCACATAGCCCAGGATTCCATCGATGGAGCGATGATTGCTGATCCAGACCTCGACCCCGCGCTTGATCAGCGCCTGCGCGATGTCGGCCTGGATGTCGGAGAAGCCGATCACGAAATCAGGTTTCAATTCGAGAATGCGATCGACCTTGGCGCTGGTGAAAGCCGAGACCCGGGGTTTCTCCCGGCGCGCGCGCTCAGGGCGCACGGTGAAGCCGGAAATACCGACGATCCGGTCCTCCTCTCCGAGCGCATATAAAACCTCCGTGGGTTCTTCGGTCAGGCAGATGATGCGGCGCGGATATCGACCGTCCAGGCGTGCGCTCAAACTCACCTAGAGCACACCCTCGGCGAGCACGCCGGCCGCGCCGTGCACGATGCTGTGGGCCAGCCCCGCGGCCTGCGGCAGCAGGTAGTTCGCATAGAACCGCGCGGTCATGATCTTCGCTTCATAGAAGCCGACGTCGGCCCCGGCCTGGGGTGAGTCGAGCCGCTGCTGCGAGATCGAGGCCGAGCGCAGCAGCTGCCATCCTCCCGCCACAATGCCGAACAGCTTGAGCAGGGGCACGGCGCCAACGGATACCGCAGCGAGGTTGGTGGCATAGTTCTCCACGACGTAGGCGATGGCGCGCTCCAAGGCATCGACGGCGGCGGAGTACTCCGCGGCGAGCCCGGATAGACTCGGCCGGGCGGCAAGCTCGGTGTCCAGAGATCTCATCTGCGCAATGGCCGCCCGCGCCGCCTGTCCGCCGTCGCGCCCGAGCTTGCGCCCGATCAGATCGTTCGCCTGGATGCCCGTGGTGCCTTCGTAGATCGGCGTAATGCGCGCATCCCGCAGAAACTGAGCGGCGCCGGTCTCCTCGACGAACCCGACGCCGCCGTGCACCTGGATGCCCAGCGAGGCGATATCGACCGAGTTTTCGGTGCACCAGCCCTTGATCACCGGAATCATCAAATCGGCGAATACCTGGTGGCGCTCGCGCTCCTCGGCTTGTGGGTGCAGGCGGGCGGCATCCAGCGAGACTGCAACCACCGCGGCGAGCGCCCGCATGGCTTCGGTCTGCGACTTCATGAGCAGCAGCATGCGGCGCACGTCGGGATGCCGCACGATGGGCACGCGCGCACCTCCGCGCACTCCGGCCTCGCTGCCTTGAACTCGTTCTCGCGCATAGGCGAGCGCGGTTTGGTACGCGCGCTCGGAAATTCCCACCCCTTCGAGGCCCACCGAATAGCGGGCCGCATTCATCATGATGAACATGTATTCCAGCCCGCGGTTCTCCTCCCCGACCAGTTCCCCAAGGGCGCCGCCGTTCTGTCCGAAGGCCAGCACACAGGTGGGGCTCGCGTGGATACCGAGTTTGCGCTCGATGGAAACGCAATGAACGTCGTTGCGCTCACCCAGAGAGCCGTCGCCATTGACCAGAAACTTCGGCACCAGGAACAGGGAAATGCCTCTGACGCCGTCCGGCGCTCCCGCCACTCGCCCCAGCACCATGTGCACGACGTTGTCCGTCAGGTCGTGCTCGCCGTAGGTGATGAAGATCTTCTGGCCGGTGATCCGATAGCGGCCATCGCCTTCGGGGACGGCCCGCGTGCGCACGGCCGCGAGGTCGGAGCCGGCCTGCGGCTCCGTGAGATTCATGCTGCCGGTCCATTCGCCGGCGATCATCTTCGGCAGGTAACTGCCTTTCTGGCTGGGCGAGCCGCGCAGCTCGATGGCATCGATGGCACCCCGCGTCAGCATGGGGCAGAGCGCGAACGCGACGTTGGCGCCGTTCCACATCTCCTCGACCAGCGCGGACAAAACCCTCGGCAGGTTTTGCCCGCCGAATTCCAGGGGACAGGACAGGGCGTTCCAGCC
>JBARBX010000731.1:0-5067 GCA_049793535.1 Steroidobacteraceae bacterium
GGTTCAAACTGGCCGTCATGTCATGGCTGCCGGTGAATCGGGAACTTTGAAAATGATCAAGCAGGCTCTGTTCGCGCTCATCGCGGGGCTTTGCATGATTTTGCAGGCTGCGCACGCGGCGCCGCCCCCGCCGGCGGCGATCGAGATCGACCATCTCCTTGGACTGATCGAAAATTCCGGCTGTGAGTTTTACCGCAACGGCACTTGGTACGACGCGCAACGGGCGGCGGCCCATCTGCGCGCCAAGTACCAAGCGCTGGCGGCCAACGGGCAGATTAAGACGGCGGAGGATTTTATCGATAAGGCAGCCAGCAGCAGCAGCATGAGCGGCCAGGCTTACCTCATAAGCTGCGGCGGCGCGTCGATGACAACCCGTCAGTGGTTCAGCTCGGCGCTGGCTCGCTATCGGGCCTTAAGCGGCCGCAGCGTTCCTTGCGCATCGCCGCTTTCACGGCGTACGCAAGGACCCTGCTCATCTACACTGCCGCAAAATCTCAATCATCCAGTCTGATCGTCAGGTCATTGTGAACGGACCGGACATGTTCCGTCTCGCGCGCGAGGGATACGGCCTTGTCGATGGCCTCTTGGGTTCTCGCGGTGCCCGTCAGCCACACGACGCCGTCGCGATCGGTATCGACGTGAATGCGGCCCAGGCTGGTCAGATGATCGGCGGCGAGTTTGGTCTTGATTTTCGTGGTGATGGCCGAATCCTTCACGAATACCACGGTGCTGGTCCCGACCGCATTGCTGTCCTCACCGGCGATGGCCGCAGCCGACCCGAGCAGTGCGCCGAATATGGCGCAGGTGATGGCTAGTTTTGTCTTCATAGGTATGTCCTTTGTTGAGTACCGCGCGAGTCTCCCACGGCGCGCGACTGCGCGCGGTTCGCTAGCACACATAGGCGAGCTTGCCGCGGTCCAGCATCATCCTGCATTCGCGATGAGCTCGCGCAGCTCCGGTACGCATGAACCGCAATTGGTACCGGCCTTCAACCGGGCCCCGAGCAATGACAGGTTGCGGCAGCCGTCGGCAATCGCGGTTTCGATCGCCTTGCGTCCGACGCTGAAGCAGGCGCACACCGTCCCGCCGGGGTCGGAAGACGAGTTCTCGGGCCGGCTCGTCAGCACCCGGGCGCGCTCGCTCGCCGAAAGGCGGGGCTTGTCGAACAATGAGCCCAGCCAGGTACGCGAGAGCGACAGCGGTTGCGGACCCACGAACAGGCAGGACTCGAGCCGATCGTCGATCAGGCAGGCGGCGCGATACATCCCCGCATTGGCATCCTCGTAGTCGATCCAGTCCGCCGAGGATTCCGCCTGCATCAGGGACCGCGCCCACGTCGGCCATTGGTGGGGAACGCTGCGGCCCGCGATTTCATAGCTGCGAAACCGGCCTCCCTCGGCGCTCGCCCACCAGCTCAATGGCGACACCGCCAGCGCGCCGCGGGTCAGCGCGAAACCGTACCAATTGACGACGAACGGCTCGACGCGCGCGGGCGTGCACTTGAATTCCGGTTCGCCGCTGACCGGATCGACGCTGGGGCTGACGAGCGCGCCCACGCGCGCGTCAGACGCGTTGGTACCGCTCCAATGAATCGGCACGAAAATCGAGCCGCGCGCGATCTCACCGCTGGTCCGAAGCCTTGCGACCATGCGGCCCCAGCGCGTGACGACGCGCACCAAGCTCCCATCTCGCGCCCCGAAGAGCAGCGCATCTGCGCCGTTCATGTCGACGAAGGGTTCCGCCATATGCGAGGCAAGGCGCGGCGAGCGACCGCTTCGGGTCATGCTGTGCCATTGATCGCGGATGCGTCCCGTGTTGAGCACCAGCGGATATTCCTGGTCCAGGGCGAATTGAGGAGCACGGGGGCGAGTCGGCACCAGACGAGCGCGCCCGTCGGGATGATGAAACCTGCCGTCGGCGAACAGCCGCCGGCCGCCCTCGCCCGTGGGCGCCGCGAGCGGCCATTGAGTCGGCGCCAGGGCCGCGTAGCCCTGCTCGCCCAACCCGGCCAAGCCGCCGAGGTTGAATGCGCGCTCGCCATCGTTCTCGGCCGCGCTCAACCGAGCGTGCTCATCGAAGATCTGCGCGACGGTCGAAAAGTTGAATCCGTCGCGAAAGCCCATGCGTTGCGCGACCTGGCAGATCGTCCACCAATCCGGCCGAGCCAGGGCGGGCACGGCCATGAAGGCACGTTGCCGCGAGATATACCGTTCCGAATTGGTGACAGTGCCCTCCTTTTCCCCCCACGCCGCCGCCGGCAAGAGTATGTGAGCCAGCGCCGTCGTGTCGGTCTGTGCCACGCAGTCCGATACCACCACGAGTTCACAGCGCCGCAGCGCTTCGCGCGCCCGGTCGGCGTTCGGCAGGCTGACCGCGGGATTCGTCCCGAGGATCCATACCGCCTTGATGCGCCCGCCGTGCATCGCCTCGAACAGCTCGACCGCTTTGAGGCCGGGACGCTCCGCGATCCGCCGTGCCGCCCAGAAATCCTGCACGATGCGCCGGTGCGTCGGATTGTCCAATTCCATATGAGCGGCGAGCGTGGTGGCAAGCCCACCCACCTCGCGGCCGCCCATCGCGTTCGGCTGGCCGGTAATTGACAGCGGGCCCGCGCCGGGCCGGCCGATACGGCCCGTGAGCAGGTGCGCGTTGATGATGCTGTTGGCCTTGTCGGTCCCGGCGGAGGATTGGTTCACACCTTGCGAGAACAGTGTCACGACGCGCTCGGTGCCGCCGAACCATTCGTAGAAGACTTGAAGCGCGGCCGGATCCAGCCCGCATTTGCGCGCCACGGAGTCGACATCGCCGGCCGTATTGTCGGCGACCAGCAAGGCCTGCGCGCCGCCGCGGGTGTGCGAGTCCAGGAAGGTGCGGTCCGCGTTCCCGTGTTGCGCGAGCCAGCTCAACAGGCCGTTGAAGAGCACGACGTCCGTTCCGGCGCGCAGCGGCAGATGCAAATCCGCGATTTCTCGCGTCGGCGTGCGCCGGGGGTCGACCAAGACGACGCGCATCGAGGGGCGCGATTTCTTGGCCTTGAGGATGCGCTGATACAGTACGGGGTGGCACCAGGCCAGATTGGAGCCCACCAGCACGACCAGATCCGCAAGTTCCAGGTCCTCGTAAGTGACCGGCACGAGATCCTCGCCGAACGCCCTGCGGTGGGCAGCCACCGCCGATGACATGCACAGCCGTGAATTCGTGTCGATATTGGCCGATCCGACATATCCCTTCATCAATTTGTTGGCCACATAGTAGTCTTCGGTCAACAACTGCCCCGATACATAGAGCGCGACCGAATCGGGCCCATGCCGCTCGATGGAGCCGCGGAAACCGTCGGCGACCGCGTCGAGTGCCGTGTCCCACTCGACCTCGGTTCCGCGCACCCGCGGCCGCAGCAACCTGCCTTTCAGGCCGACGGTGTCGCCGAGCGTGCTGCCCTTCGAACATAACGCGCCCCGATTTGCGGGGTGTTCCGGGTCGCCGTCGACCTCCGCCCCGCCGTCTGTGATTCGGGCCAGCACTCCGCAGCCCACACCGCAGTAGGGGCAGGTGGTACGTACTTTCATTTGGGGCGCGGCGCGCCGAACAGCAGCTCGTCCCGGAATCCGTGGATGTCGCGGTCCTCCTTCATCAAGTCCAGATACCATCCGCTGTCGCGCACGTCCCCATACAGCACCGCGCCGCGAATCTTGTCCCCCTCGATCACCAGGCGCTTGTAGATGCCCCGTTTCGGATCGCGCAACACCAACGACTCGCGGCCCGGTCCCGGGGCGAAATTGCCGGCGGAGAACACATCGATGCCGGTGACTTTCAGCTGGGTGGTCACCTGCGCGCCGCGGTAGGCTCGGGAACTCCGTCCGGCGAGGGCCGTCGCGCACACGCGGGCCTGTTCGAGGAACGGCGCCGCCAGGCCAAAGGTCTTGCCACGATGCTGTACGCACTCGCCGACGGCGTAAATCGAGGGGTCGTAGGTCAGCATCGTATCGTCCACCAGCAGGCCGCGGTCGCACGGAAGACCCGCCGCGCCCGCAAGCTCGATATTCGGACGCACCCCAACCGCCATCACGACGAAGTCCGCCGGGAGCTCGCTACCGTCGCCGAAGCCGACTCCGGCCACATGCGTGTCGCCGAAGAAGCGCGCTGCGCTCGCGGCCATTTTGAATTTGATCCCGCGTCGTTCGAGCTCGCTGCGCAACAACTGCGCCGCCTGCACGTCCAACTGCTGCTCCATCAAATGCCGGTCGATGTGCACCACCGTCACGTCCAACCCCCGTTGCAGCAGCCCGTTCGCGGTCTCGAGCCCGAGCAGCTCCCCGCCGATTACGACCGCGTGCCGTCGCTCGCGGTTCGCGGCCGACATTGCATCCACATCCTCCAGATCCCGAAAAGTGACGACGCCCTGCAAGTGGCTCCCCGGTATGGGCAAGACGATCGGAAGCGAACCGGTGGCAATCAACAGCCGATCGTAGGGCACCTCTATGCCGTTGCGGGACCGCACTCGGCGGTGCACCCGATCGATGTGATCGACGGGGTCCGCAGCATGCAGCGTGATGCCCTGCCCGGTGTACCAATCCGGTGTATGGGTGACCACATCGTCGATACGCTGCGCCGCACCGAACACCGTCATGTCATAGGCCCGCGGCGCAAGCTCCAACAATTCCTCCAGGGCGCGGACGGCGGCCACACCGTTGCCGATCACGACCAAGCGAGGCATGCGTGCGGGATGACGGTTGAGCACCGCCTTGGTCCGCACCCAGATCTGTCCGTCGCGCACCTGCGCCATGTAGGCGGGAACCGCGAACCCCGGCTCCTCGAGGCAGCGCCCCGTGACGAGACTGAAATGCTGCTTGTACATGGGCGACGCGACCACGATTTCCCCGCCGATGTCCCCCACGATGCCTCTTGCCATGACATTGGCGTCGCTGATGGGATCGTGATTGCCGATCGCAAATACGGCGTCGCGCACCCGGAACACGGCGACAGCCCTCCCCTCGACCCACGCCGCCGCGCCGCTGTCCGGCGGGAGATCGTCCAGCGCGCAAATGGAGTGCCAGCTCGGGACGGCAC
>JBARBX010000732.1:0-4071 GCA_049793535.1 Steroidobacteraceae bacterium
CACCAGCATCGAGTTGCTGTTGCACCACATTGATCTGGTCATCGCCCGCGGCCAGGATCAGGTCCATATTCTTGTTGCCGCTCGTTCCGTTGATCTCCACGAATTTGTGCATCAGCACCAGCAACACATCCCCGTGGCCGCCTTTGGAGCCAGAGAGAATGGCGGTGTTGCCATTCTTGGCTCGAACATTGATGTCAGCACCGTGGGCGAGCAATGCCCGCACGACCTCTACGTCGCCGTTCGCGGCAGCCTTCATCAGTGCTGTTTCGCCGAATTCGTTCTTCGCGTTGACGGCTGCTCCGGCCGCCAGCAGCGCTTGGACCACATCCGCATGGCCACCCTTTGCGGCGTGCATCAGCGCCGTATCCGTGTAGGTCAGGGATCCCCATCTGTCCGTGGCATTGGCGTCGGCTCCGTTGGCGATGAGAGACTGCACGGCGGCCATGTCCCCACGGTCGACGGCCTTGATCAAGTCCTCATTGGTCCCGGCGATCGCTATTGTTGTCCAGGCGCCGGCAAGAATCGCCACACAGACCAAATAGCCCTGGCGCGGGCCGCTGCGCCGCGTCGGCCGTTCAACTTTGCGAGTGGACCGCATGGCTTGCGCGCCTTCTTTTTCGAGCTGTCACGCCCACGACGGATGCCGATGCCGATAGTACGCGTCTGTGGGTTTGGGGTCGAAGCTTCATGCGTGGGAAGCTGCCTGCACCAACAGGGCTCTCACTCGAATATCCTTGGTGACCAGTAGCGGCGTTTTGCCATCACTAGTTTTCGCGTCGATATTCGCTCCGCGGGACAGAAGGGCCTGCACAACTTGCAGACTAAAGGCACATTTCTCGGCGGCGGACGCGTATATCAACGCCGTCCAGCCGCCGTCGGTTTTGGCGTTAACCTCAGATCCCGCCTCGAGCAGCGCGCAAACTACTTCATAGTCGCTGCTCGTGGTCGGATGGACTTGGCAGGCGCAAATCAGCGCCGTCTTGCCGTCCTTACCCTTGCCACGTATGTCCGCGCCGGCCCGCAGCAACAACTTGACGAGCTGCGGATTTGCAGCCCTTTGGCCTGCTGCACTCATGAGCGGCGTCTGCATCCCATCGCCCCGCGTGGTGTTAACGCTGGCGCCGGCCTCGAGCAGCGCCGCAGTTACTTCGAGATTGTCATTTCCGGCAGCGATGATCAGGGAGGTAAAGCCAAACCCACGGTGATCTTTTGATCTGGCGTCTACTTCTGCCCCTTTGGCTAGCAACAATCGCAATATCTCAATGTTGATACCGGATGAACTCGCCAGGTGGAGGGGGGAATACCCGCTGGCATTAAGTTCGTTTACGTTTGCCCCAGCATCGGTCAACTGCCTGATCTTTCCGAGCTCATTTTTCTTGATGGCTTCATGAAGGCGATTCGTGGCATTGAACAGAGTAGTTATGGCGCCGCGGAACATGAAAACGAGCGCGATGACCACAATGACTGTGATTGCTGGGCCCATATCAATCCTTACCTAGCGGTCACACCTTGGGGCGTCTAGTAACGCTTTTCCGGTAACAAAGTCCACGAGGGCGAGGCTGTAGGCCCCCGAGGGATCCTGCATCAACTTGTAGTGAGATTTGTGCAGAACGACGACCTTGCCGTCCTTGCAGACGCCCGAGACGTCAGCCGATATTTCATACGCTTTCAGTTTCTGCGTGCCGAACGTGAAATCCGACGTACCGATCATGGCAACATTCTTGACGTCAAGGTTTTCGGCAAGATCCGATGATTGGATTCTCCCGAAGTTCTCGAGAATCAGGCGCCGCGCAGCCATCTCGACCGGCTCCTTCTGGCAGCCAGCCAAAGCAATAAAACATGAAAACAATGCAATCATTGCGGTCCGACCCATTTCTGATCTCTCCATAGGATGTTCAAATGTCCCCGACTGAATCCCGATACGCATCCTCGGCCCAGCGGCCCAGCGGCCCAGCGGCCCAGCGCAGCATGTCGCAATTCTAAAGGGCAATGGGCTGACGTGGGTGGAGGGGAGCAATCCGACTGGACGAGCGTTCGAGACAGGGGCCGCACGTGCGGTCGACGGCGCAACGGTAAGTGCGGAAAAGCACACATAGAAGCGGTTCATGATTATTTCTCCGTCAACCAGGTGCTGAGCTTCTCAACATCGGACTGCTTCATTCCAATGATAAATCCGTCACTGTTAATGCTATTGGTAAATAGGACCTGGACGTCGCCGAAATTCTTCGTGGCGATAAATCCATCCTCGAACGTCGGTCTCGCAAGCGAGATATATTTTCTTGCAAATCCGCTCTTCTGACAGTAAAACTTACCCACGCTACCTCCAATGGGCACCGTATAGTTACCCTGGACGGTAGATCTATAGTTGACATCCTCGAAGCCGCACGACGTCTGTTTGGGATCGATGGCGCGGTAGCCTTCGGCAAATGGTCCCGATGACGGAGCTTGGGACTGTGTCCCCGTCGAGGGAGCGGGGACGTTCGGGGCGCCAGCGTAGACCCCCCCGCCGTTCGCTCCGGCATTTGCGGGCGGGCTCGCGCTGGGGCTGGCTTCCCGCTTCTGTTGGCACCCGCCCGTAATCGCGATCAAAGCGGATGCACATATAGCAATTGCAACGCGCCTCATAGTCAGCACTCCAGTGTGTCGAACGGTAAATGGATCCACCTTGCAGACTGGCGAGCTCGTGTCGTGGCTATCACGAGCACGCAATCACCTAAAGCAGGCCGCTCCAAATCAGTGCCTGGGTAAAGTGAGAGATGAGCGCAATCCCACCAAGCACTACTCCGACGATGGCAAGTCCCCTCCCGCGGCCCAGCTTCCTCGCTACAACATATCCACGCCAGCCCAGAAGAGCGGCGCCAAGGCCCAACGCTCCCAACAACCACTCCGTTGGAAGATCCTGCGCCGCCGTCGGTACTCCCGTAGTTAGGAATGGTCCGATGACGAACAGAGAGAGCAGATGAAGGCTGCCAGCGCAGGATAGTTAATGCTTGTCAATTGACTTGTGTTCCCGTTCTGATCAGCATTCACGATGACTAGAAGTGGTCCTCTTCGTACTTGACCGACTTCCACAACCGCTCGACGAACACATTGTCGTACCAGGCGCCGCGTCCGTCCATACTGATTTGGATCCGGTTCCTTTGCAAAGACCAACACGATCCGGCGCAAAAGCTCTGGGCGTGCAAAGCGTCTACACGGGCGCCTATTGCAAGGCGCGTCAGCGCTTGCCGGTCGAGATGGTATATCGGGCCGCGAAATGCGCGACCCTCAAAATCGCGTCATCGTTACTCAAAATTGCGACATTTACGCCTGTTGCTTGCTCGGCGCGTAGCCAAAGCGCTTCTTGAACAGCGCGCCAAAGTGCGATTGGCTGCCGAACCCGCAACGCTCGGTGACCTCCAGGATGCGAACTCCCTGTCGCAGCAAAACCACGGCTTTGTCCAATCGATAGCGATTGACCAAAACCTTGGGTGAACACTGGAAGCAGTAGTGCGTCTTGCGCTCCAGTTGCTTGCGCGACATGGCGAGGTGCTTGGCGATGGTCTCGATGCTGCACCCTGAAACGGAGTGCAGCGTCTCGAGCGCGGCGAGCAAGCGAGACTCGAAACTCTCCTTCCTCGGCGATCGTTTGGCATCGCCGGTCGTCATTTTCTCCCGCCACAGATCTTGGGCTGCAGCGCGCCGGATGCGTCGCCGTTGATTCGTCAAATTGGCAACTTGTACCTCGAGCTCATCGCGCCGGAAGGGCTTGGTGACATAGAGATCCGCCTCCGCAGTCAAACCGCGCCTGCGCGAAGCATCGTCCGCCAGCGCCGTCAACAGAATCACGCCAATGTGATCGGTGATTGGATCGGATCTCAGCGCGGTCAGCACATCGAAGCCTTGGCCGTCAGGAAGCATGACATCGCAGATGACCAGATCGGGTAAATGGGCCTTGGCATCGGCAAGGCCGCCGGCTGCGGTCGCGGCCTCGCGAACACGGTAGTGGGCTGAAAATACCGCGACCAGATGGGCGCGCAATTCGTCGTGATCTTCAATGATGAGGATGCGGCCGCGGACCTTTTTACCGGC
>JBARBX010000733.1:0-4845 GCA_049793535.1 Steroidobacteraceae bacterium
CTTGAAAAACTTTGTCTTGCGGATGATCAGGGTCCTTTCGGCAATATCGACGTCGGCCAAGGTGAGGTTGATTGCCTCGCTCACGCGAAGCGCCGCTCCATACAGCAGTAGTATCAAAGTGCGATACGTCGCAGGCTGCAGGGGCGAGTACACAGTGGGCAGTCTGGCGGCCGCGGCAAGCAGTCGTCTCAGTTCCGCGGTCGTATATATATGGTCGCGTATGCGGGGGGAACCGTGGAGGATGTCGTGGAAAAGGCGAGTGCTCGACAAGGCCACGCTCAATTGCGTACCGATAAAAGCTCTTGAGAATCCCGTAGTAGCAACGCCAACGCCCAGGTCTTGAGGCATCGCCGATCCACGCCATCACCTTCGCGGGGTCGGCATCGCGCAGACTGATATTACCCATGGTCCGACAGAAGGAGCGCATGGCGAACCCCTCATTTTGAAACCGCATACCCAAAGCCTGCTTGTGCGCAATGTACTCTTGAACGATCTGATGTAGTCTCATGACAGAGCTCCTATATCGAAGGCGGCAACGCGGTGAAGGCCTGCGCGATCAACCTTGGCATAGACTCGTGTGCTCAACGCGCGACGGTGGCCCAGATGATCACCGATCTCCTTCAGCGAAAATCCGCGTGCTAGCAAATGTGTGGCACACGCATGACGAAGCGCGTGGGTTCCTCGATGAGGAAGGGTCTCCGTGACGGTCGACAAACGGTTGCGGACAATGCGATACGCGACACCACGTGATATCGGTCGGTGCGGAAACCTGAGGGCGAGGAACACGGCCGGCTCGGTGGATCTGGGCCGAACCTGCTGAAGATAGGCGAGAATCGCGTCGCCGACGGACGGCAGCAGTGGGTAGGTGTAAACTGAATTATGCTTCCCGCGTCGAATGCGCAACAGATCACGATCCCAATCAATATCCTCGAGCTGCAGATGCCGCACTTCGATGGACCGTAAGCCATAAATTGCAAGCAACATGAAAATTGCGCGATCTCGTATATCTTTTGGGATACTGGAATCGAAGGTCTGGAAGATGCGACTCACTTCCGGCCAACTGGGCCCACACGGTAGCTGCTCGAGCGAATACAAACGAGGTCCGCGTATTGCAGTTGCAAGCGCTGTGGGAACCCATCCGCGACTGGCGCCAAAGCGAAAGAATCCTCTCAAGGCTTTGGCAACGTTGTAGACCGAGCGTCGGCTCCACTTGCGAGTGTTGGCGCCGTAGGAAAGATATTGGTCAATGTGGCGGGAACGGATGCGGTACATAGTCCGGCCGCTTCGGCCATACCAGGACAGGAATGCCTTTACGTAAGATTGAGCGCCGGCGATCGTCTCGTCGGCCAGCCCTCGCTCCTCGTGGCACCACATGCAATACTCCTCGAGCTTACCTTGCGACGGAAACGGAGGGTCTTGCAGATAACCGAGATATCGGAGCCACCGGCGGGCAAGCTGCAAACGGTATTTCGTCGACGACGGTGGTATCCGAAAGGCGTGTTGTCCGCAGTAGTCTTTTACGGCGCGATCCACTTGGCTCCGCATCAAGTCCAGTCCGCTGTACAACCGCCTTAGCGCGAAGGCGACTCGCAACAACTCATGGGAGGCACAATAAATCGTGTGCGGTTGATATCCGGTCTGGATTAAACTATGCAGAAACCTGAAGCGCTCTTGCGGGTACGGACCGTTCTCGTGACGGGCGACCAAGGCCGGTGTTTTGAACATGATCTCGAACATGGTGGAACCTCCGGTGTGAGAAGGTCCGTGACTACGACGCCGGAAAAAATGTGCCGTCAAGGTGAATCGCAGCAACGATCTTGAGGAGCGGGGATGAGTGGACTGACCCCGTACCAAGTGGCCTTGAGCTGGATCGAGAAAAATCCCGGCACGGCCGGTGCCACCGGTCTTGCCAAACTGGTCCTCTCGCTTTGGAACTCTGAGTGCTCTTACTCTTTCCGTGAATGCATCCGCAGTCTCGACGATGACCTCACAGCTCTATCCGTGCGGCTTGTCGAGCACTTTGCGGAGCACGGCGAAGATGCGGAGCTTGTCAGAGTCGGCTATCGCGTGCATGAACTCTATCCGCGGCTGTGGGACGCTGGTCAAGACATGCTGGATGCCCGCGCCAGACTCGAGCGCGAGTGGGAGCGCGCCGATCGCGCCAAAGCCGAGAAACTTAACCCAAACGACTAATGCCGCAGAATGATATGCCCGTGAACGGTGAACTGTTTAGTGGACACATTTTTTTCATCGATCCATTTCGGTCCAAGAACGATGATTTGATGTGCCAACGCCGCTTGCCGATCGTTATACCCGTCACGCGGCAGCCCAGTATGCGCCACCACAGCTTGGTGGCGAGCATCAGATCGTCATCACAGCATACTTCGAGCCCGAGTATCTCCGCGCGGCGGCATCGGCACACGAGCGGGGTTCATCGCGATCGCTCAGCGCAGCGACGTATGTGGTCAAGATCCCCTACCGTACGGGTGGCGGGGTCCGCTGCGTCGAGTCGGCTTCGGTCATCGAACCGTCCGGCTTGAATCGAAAAACACTCGCGCTGCTGTCCCGGCTGACCCGAGGGCCGGCCACGGACGTACCGCGCCGGATCAGCCAAACCCGAACGATCACGTCCCCGCCCTCGACCGACAACTCGGGTGCGTGCCCACCCTCCTCCGCGCTTGTCTGACTGCTCCAACCCGGGGGAAGTGAATCCTCGACCCACTGCAGCGCCAATGCTTTGCGCCGGCCGTCATCGAGTCCCGTCCATCCGCGCGCCATCAGCACCCGTCGTGCCGCCTCTACTGGGCTCCAAAGGTCGCCCGATTCAATCCACGCGCCGTCCACGATAGTCCCGAGCGGCCTGTAGCCCGCGTCATCGATGTATTGCTCCACTCGCAGCACCTCCGGGAATCTGCGGCTGCGGGATACGCCAACGTGGTAGGACGGATGTTTGCCGAAATGCTGAATAATCACCGTTTGTTCGGTGCGCGTCAGCTCGGCGCCCCACTCGGGCTCAGGCGAGGGTGCGGGCTTCGATGAATCGCCAGAGATCGTATCCAGTCTGACCAGGGTGAAAGTCTCCCACGCGCCGTGGCGCACCGCGTCGGTGGTGACGATCGGGGAGGTGCTCGAACCCCTCATGCCGCCGCCATTTACGGCGGTCAGAAACCGGCCATCGGGCACGTTGATCGTGACCCGGTCGTCCGGCAAGAAATTGAGCCGCAGCCTTTCCCATTCGGCAATGGTCGTTGCATCGGTGTGAATGGGCGCCGAACTATCGTTGGCGCCGCCGACCCCGCCGCCGTTGACGGCCGTCACGTAGCCGCCGCGGATGGTTTGCAGAGCGAACTTCGTGTACGCCGAATCGAGCCATACCACGGTGAAGGTTTCCATATTAGCCGCTACGATCGCGTCCGTGTGAAGTGCTACAGCATTCGGTCCGCTATCCGGGCCGCCGAGGCCCCCGCCATTGACCGCGGTGAGATAATTTCCGCTCGCCGTCTGGATTGCCGCAGCGATCGTACCGGAGGGAGGCTGCGCCGCACCGCTTGTCCAAGAATAAATTGCAGCGACAAAAAACGCAGGGATAGTAAACAGACGCCGATGTTTCATGGTCGATAGGCCCTGGGTGAGGAAACTCTTCCACGTGTGAAAGGAATCGTGGGAGGCATGTAAGTCGCGCATCGGTGCTGAGATCTCCCGAGTAGAATCTGCTCCTGCCTCTGACGGAATCGCCTTCGTCAAGCTATCAGCGGCGCCTTCGATTTTTTAGCGTTTGACGAACTCTACCCTGCGGTTTTGGAATCGCCCCTCTTCCGTATCGTTGGTAGCGACCGGGCCGCTCTTGCCAAATCCCGCGGAGGTCATGCGCCGCTCGTCCACTTGGCGATCGACCAATGCCTTCAGTACCGCTTGTGCGCGCTGTTCGGATAGGCGCTGATTGTGCTGATCCGTTCCAACGTTGTCGGTATAGCCATTGATGTCGAACTGCCAATCCGGGCGGTGCTTCAACAGGGCGGCCACCTGATCTATCACCGGCAAGGCATCCGGCCGCAAGGTGGCTTTATCGAAATCGAAATTGATGTGCAATACGAACCTTCCGGTGCTGTCGACCTCCACTTTGAACTTGCGCTCCAGCGTCGGCGGGAGTTCGCCGTCGGTCTGATGAGCGTTGAAGGAACCGGCGAGCCCGATCACCGCCCACATCGTGGGTGCGTACGCGACCAGACTCGGCGAATGACTCGCTCCCGGCAGCCAGTCGCCTGCTGCTTCCTGCGTGCGCAGGAGATATTCCACGCCGCGGCGGAATGGAGCCGAATCGACGCTTACTCCGGCCTGCTTGAGCGCATACAGCGCCTGACCCGTCGTGAATGTATTCGGTCCATTCAGATCGGGCGCTTCCCGCCAACCGCCCTCGGGATACTCTTCGGTGACGAGCTGTGCGGCGAGCTTCGCCGCATCGGCCTTTTGTTGATCGCTTCCCAAGCGTGCGAGCGCCAGGATCTTGAACACCTCGTCTTGCGTGGTGGTGATCGGCGCCGCGGCGATGAAACTCACCGCCCGGTCGGCAGCCGCTTGGTATTTGGCATCGTGGGTCTGTGCGAACGCGGCGGAGAAGGCGAACGCCGCGTTCGCGCTCGCCATGATCGAGCCTTGGTCAATCGGCGGCGACTGCGTATCTTCGGGCACCACCTCGCCGGAGGCGGCTTGCTTCGAAAGGAGCCATGGGGCCGCGCTCGCGAGCCCCGCATCCGCGGCGGCCGAGCGCCCTCTCTCGAGATAACTAAAGGACATGGCGGCAAAAACCGTCGGCAGGATCGTGGCGGGCACCGCCGGCACCGGCAG
>JBARBX010000734.1:0-2066 GCA_049793535.1 Steroidobacteraceae bacterium
GGTCAGCGTGGCGGCGAGCACGCTCAAGCGGCCCGCGACATAGGCTGCGCCGAAACGGCGTGCGGCGAACACGCACAGCATCAGGGCGAGCGCGGACAGGACGGCGCCCACGAAGCGAAACGGCCGCGGCGCGTCTCTGCCTGATCCGTCGCGGGCGCCGCGGCCGGCACTCTGGCCGTAACGGTCGGCGGCGCCGGCCGAGGCGCTTGGATCGAAGTGCGCGCGGGAGAGAATGACGGCCCCGAGTACGGCGTCGAAGCTCAAGTCCTGCAAATGAGCGTTCCAGATATCCAGTCTGGGGTACTGGAACAAGAAGCCGTTGACCGCGTCCTCGGCCAGCTTGCGCTGAATTCTCTGCAGCAGCCGCCGGCGCGATGGTTCGTCGAGGGTGGCGTCGAGTGCGGCGATGAGCGCCTTGTATTCGGCGCTCGAATAGCCGAAGTAATAGTCGTCGCGCGCATAAATATCGTAGTCCATGGGCTCCGCATGCCCGACGATGCTCATGTCGAATTCATGGCGGGTGAAAACCTGGTCCAGCCACTGCGCCCATTCGAGATTTTCCATGCGCACGCGGATCCCGACCTGGGCGAGTTCGGCGGCGACGATTTCTCCGCTGCGGCGCGCATAGCTGGGCGGCGGCAGCTTCAGCGTGACCGAAAAGCCATGGCCGTATCCGGCCGCGGCCAGCAACGCGCGCGCCTTCGCCGGGTCGTGGGGATAGAGCCCGGTGAGATCCACGTACGCCGGATTGTGCGGCGGAAAATGGCTGCCGATGGGGGTGCCATAGCCGAACATGGCGCCATCGATGATGGCGCGGCGATCCAGCGCGTAGGAAATCGCCCGGCGCACCCGCAGGTCGTCGAGCGGCGCAACTCGCTCATTCAGCGCCAGCACCGTCTTCATCTCCGTCGTGCCGGTGAGCACCGCGAAGCGCGGATCGGCCGCGAACTGCGCGAAGCTCTCGGGCGCGGGATAGTTGGCGAAGGCATCCACGTCGCCCGCCATCAACGCGGCGTAGGCGGCGGTGGGCTCGGAGATGAATTTGAAGGTGACTTCGCTCAATTCGGCGCGCCTGCCCCAATAATCCGCATTGCGCGCCAGGGTGATCGAGTCGCCGCGGCGCCACTCGGTAAAGCGAAACGGACCCGTACCCACCGGCCGCACCGCGTTGGTCGCGGCCGATCCCGGCGATACCATGACGAAGGCGCCCCAGGCCAGGGAGGCAAGCAGGCCGCCGGAACGTTGCACGAGCTGAATGCGCAGGGTGAAGGGATCGACGGCCTCGACGCCTCGAATCTGCGCCAGCCGCGATTTCTGCGGATTCGTCGATCCTGGCGCAAGCGCCCGATCCAAGGAGAACTTGGCCGCGGCGGCGCCGAAAGCGCTGCCGTCATGAAAGTGCACGCCGTGCAGCAGGTGAAACACGTAGGTCAGTCCATCATCCGTGACGTCCCAGGAGGAGGCGAGCTTGGGCAGCACCGTGCCGTCGGCCGCGAACTGCACCAGCCCTTCGAACACATTGCCGTAGAGAATTTGATAGATCGCGGCGGAGGGATTCGCCGTCGGGTCCAGAATCGGCGGCTCGAGCTGGACGCCGACGACGGCTCGCCCCGCCGCCTCTGCACCGGGCGCGAACAACGCGGCCGCGAGCAGCAGCACGGCGCCGAGCGCGCGGCGGCCCCGCGGCTGCCGTTTCAGGCCGTTCCGCATAGCAGCGAGCGAGCGGCCAGCGCCATGACTTTCGCCGAGTTGACCATGTCCTCGATCACGACGTACTCATCCGGCTGATGGGCGAGGTCCAGAATCCCTGGCCCGTAGGCGATGCAGTCCCGCAGCTTGCCGACGCGATCGATGTGCTTCTGATCGTAAGTTCCCGGCGAGCAAACGAACTCGGGCTGGCGACCGAGCACGCGGTGCACCGCGGCGGCGGTGCTGCGCGCCACCGGGCCGTCGCGGTCGGCCATGGTGGGCTGGACCTCGAACAGGTCGCGCAAGCTGTAGCGGAACCCCGGCCGCTCTTCGGCCAGCCGCTGCAACAGCTCGCGCACCTCGCCCTTGACCCGCTC
>JBARBX010000735.1:0-7663 GCA_049793535.1 Steroidobacteraceae bacterium
GTGCATGTCTACGTAGTAACACTTGTGCGCAAAGTCGAATTCATTTTGGGAACAGGCGGCTGGAGGATCTTCTTGCAGCGTCCCGTATATGATCGGCCGCTGCGGCTTGTCTGATGAGAGAGTAAGCCACTCGACGCTGTAATCTCGCTTGTAGGAGCAGTGTTTCGATCCCAGTGGGGCTGTCATGAAGTCACAATCGTGCGGGCGCGATTTCTCGAAAGAAACCTTACTGCTTGGCAGATCATAGTGGTTGGTCGCGTAGAGCTTCGCGACCCAGTCTGAATCACTCGTCGAAAACCAAATCACCGCTGCTCCAGCGATTAGGAGGACGAGACAGCCTGATTCGTCATTGCCGCTCACGTGCCGACATCCCTATTAGGTAACTCTTGTCGCGGACTACATTGGGCAGCGCGGTTAGAACTTCGGCCGTATTCGCACACGGGTCGGAAGCCCGTGCCGGGCATGCGAGAGATCAGTCTCAAGACCACTCGGATTATTGATTCGCCCGGCCGGATCGTACACGAAACAATAGAGTGCTCTGCAGTCCTCGTGGCGTTGGTACTTTGCGATATCAACCAAGAGCTGCTCGCCAACCTCTTTCGCGCCAAGGCCGTCCCGCGTGCACTTAACCTCTACAACAATCTGTTCGTTCTTCAATAAGAAGTCCATCCTGGAGCTGCCGCCGGCATAGCTGGGGGTGTGCTCTTCAGGGCGCACGTCATCGAATTCGAGCCGCAGCAGCGCGTGGAGCAAGTCCTGCACGTCATACTCGTCGCTGATCTTGAGGGTCTCACGACCACCGTGCCGGGAGCGGAGTTGTTGCGCGACCACGTGGAAGCGGTTCGCCAATCGTTCGATCTTGTCGATCGGCGACGTCCGGTGCATCTCGACGGCGTTGGCACCCTCCGGCGAGGAATTTCGGCCACCTTGGGGCTCGGGGAAGAGTTCGAGGCGCTCGAGAAGGGAGTCAAGAAAGTGCAATTCGGCTTCAAGCACCTCTCGGGTCCGAGGCGGCGGAGCACCCCCACGACCGTCTAGAGTGAAATGGACATCTCCAGATGGTGCACACCACTCGTACGCCTTGGCCTGTTCGCCATCCGAGAACAGACGCCGAAGGAGCTCGGCGTTGTATTCGCTCCACTTCTCGCGCTCTGCTTCGAGCTTTGCCATAGCGTCACCGATGAGTCCCCTCACCGGACCCGTAAGTTTGGACAGCATCTGTTGGCCCAAACCTATGCGGGCTTCAATCTGCGCCCGGGCCTTGGCGATTGGCACGAGCAGTTCCGTTCTGGGGGACTCAGCAGGTGTAGGTGTTTTCTTCGGTGCCATCGTGGGATCCCCAAGGAAGGCGTCTGTATCGTCACAGCACCCGCGCTACTGCAACATAACTGCAACTAGCCGAACTCTCTGCCTCTCGCTAACCTCAAATATCGCTCTAAGCTATTGATTTATTGGCTCCCCGGGACGGATTGTTCGCGGCTGCGCCGCGAATCCTCCGCTGCGCTCCGGACCGCCGTCGCGAAACGCGTCGGCGTCCAACTGGGCCCGCGGCCCAGTTGTCGAACCGGCTTGTTGTCCGTCGGCGGTTCGAACCAGCGTGGTCGGACCGACCGGTCGGGGTGAATCGAAAATTTTTTATGGGATGGCTCCCCGGGACGGATTCGAACCGCCGACCAACGGATTAACAGTCCGTCGCTCTACCACTGAGCTACCGGGGAATACGGAGGAGGCGCGGGATTGTCTGGAAGCCGGGCCTCGAAGTCAAGGAATTGGGGGCGCGCTGAATAACCGCTGCGCGATTAGTCCCAGCCGTTTTCCGATGCGTTGATCCGCGGGTGGCGGCGTCATTGGGCGTGAAACCTCACATGGACCGATGGGGTGCGCGCCTCAGCCCTCGCGGCCTCGGCGGACATTCAAAAGCGTGACATTTCAAATATTTATGGAAACAAGTAAATGTAAATTGCATGAGTTTCCGCGGCAACGTCCGACCGTCGCAACTCGCACTCGCGCAAAATCAGGCGCGCTTCGCGACCGCCACCGTGAGCACGCGCCGGATGCGCGCCAGCGCATCTTCCAGCGTCTGCATGCTGCAGGCGAAGGAGAGGCGCATGTGGCCGGGCGCGCCGAAGCCTGATCCCGGCACCACCGCAACTCCGCCTTCCACCAAGAGGTACTCGGCGAAGTCGTTGTCGTCCTTGATGCCGAGGGCCTGCATGGCGCCCCGCACATCGGCGAACGCATAGAAAGTGCCGGCGCCGGCCAGACAGGAGATGCCGGGTATCGCGTTCAATCCGGCGACCACGAAGTCATGCCGCTGTTTGAAGGCGGTGTTCATCGTGGCCACGCAGGACTGGTCGCCGTTCAGGGCGACGGTCGAGGCGCGCTGGGAGATGCTGGAGGCATTGGAGGTGGACTGGCCCTGAATCGTCGTCATGGCGGCCACGATGGCCTTCGGTCCGCCGCAGTAGCCGATTCGCCAGCCGGTCATGGCATACGCTTTGGAGACACCGTTGATGGTCACGGTCCGGTCGAACAGCGCCGGATTAGCCTGGGCAAAGCTGGTAAAGGGCTCGGCCGCCCAGTAGATGTGCTCGTACATCTCGTCCGAGGCGATGACGATGTTCGGATGTTGTTCCAGCACCTTGCCCAGGGCCTGCATTTCGGCCTTGGTGTAGGCGGCGCCCGTGGGGTTGCTGGGGCTGTTGATGAACATCAGCTTGGTGCGCGGCGTGATGGCGGCGGCCAATTGCGCCGACGTGATTTTGTAGCCCTGCTCGGGTCCCGCATACACACTCACCGGCACGCCGTCGGCCAGCAGCGCCATGTCGGGGTAGGACACCCAGTAGGGCGCCGGGATCAGGCATTCATCGCCCGGATCCAAGAGCGCTGCGCAGACATTGAAGCAGGTCTGTTTGGCCCCCGACGATACGAGGATTTGGCTGCGCTCATAGGTCAAGCCGTTGTCGCGCTTGAACTTGGCAACGATGGCGTCTTTCAGTTCCGGGGTGCCATCCACGTTGGTGTAGCGCGTCACTCCCTTGCGAATGGCCTCGACGCCCGCATCTGCAATATGTATAGGAGTGTCGAAATCCGGCTCGCCGGCACCCAAACCGATGATGTCCTTGCCTTCGGCCTTGAGCTTGGCGGCCCGAGCGGTGACGGCCAGGGTCGGGGAGGGCTTAACCTTCTGAACGCGCTTGGAAAGTGACACGGCCAAGGGGAATTCCTGTGCTTGAGATTGAGGGCGAGCGAGTGTACGAAAAATCACCACTGGGCGCCAGAACGGGCATTTCCGGAGGCGGGCGGCAGATCGCCGCGCGCCGACGGCGGCGGCGTGCCCGGAAGGGTCCCCGCATGAGACAATGAGGCCATGAGTTTTGAGCTGTACTCGGATTACCTCCCGGCCGGCGATCAGCCGCAAGCGATTGAAAAACTTGTGGATGGACTGACCAGCGGGCTGGCCCACCAGACCCTCCTGGGCGTAACTGGCTCCGGCAAGACCTTCACCATCGCGAACGTCATTCAGCAGGTGCAGCGCCCGACCCTGGTGCTCGCCCACAACAAGACGTTGGCGGCCCAGCTCTACGGCGAGTTCAAGGTGTTCTTTCCCAAGAACTCGGTGGAGTACTTCGTTTCCTACTACGACTACTACCAGCCCGAGGCCTATGTGCCGGCCTCCGACACCTTCATCGAGAAGGATGCGTCGATCAACGAGCACATCGAGCAGATGCGGCTGTCGGCGACCAAGGCGCTGCTCGAACGGCCCGATTCCATCATCGTCGCAACCGTGTCGGCCATCTATGGCTTGGGCGATCCGAATGCCTACCTGAGCATGGTGCTGCACATGTCGCGCGGCGATAAGCTGGAGCAGCGCAAGCTGTTGCGGCGCCTGGCCGATATGCAGTACACGCGCAACGAGATCGATCTGCAGCAGGGCACCTATCGGGTGCGCGGCGATGTCATCGACATATTTCCGGCGGAGTCGGAGCGCGACGCGGTGCGCGTGGAGCTGTTCGACGACCGGGTCGAGACCTTGAGTTTCTTCGATCCGCTCACCGGCGAAGTGACGCGCAAGGTGCCGCGTCTCACGGTGTACCCCTCGACCCACTACGTGACCCCCAAGGAGCGGGTGCAGCAGGCCGTCGGCGAGATTCGCGAGGAGCTGCGTTCGCGGCTGCTCGAATTGCACGGCGCCAGCAAGCTGGTCGAGGCGCAGCGGCTGCAGCAGCGCACCTTGTTCGATCTGGAAATGATGAACGAGGTCGGCTATTGCGCCGGCATCGAGAATTATTCGCGGTATCTCTCGGGCCGCGCACCCGGCGAACCGCCGCCGTGTCTGTTCGACTACCTGCCCAAGGACGCCTTGATGGTGATCGATGAAAGCCATCAGACCATTCCGCAGCTCGGCGCCATGTACAAGGGCGATCGGTCGCGCAAGGAAACCCTGGTGGAATACGGCTTTCGCCTGCCGTCGGCGCTCGACAACCGGCCGCTGCGTTTCGAGGAGTTCGAGCACCTGGCGCCGCAGGCCATCTATGTCTCCGCGACCCCCTCGCACTACGAGAAGCGTGTGTCGGCGCAGGTCATCGAGCAAGTGGTGCGGCCCACGGGATTGACCGACCCCCAGGTGGAAATCAGGCCGGTGCGCGCCCAGGTGGATGACTTGTTGTCGGAGATTCGATTGCGCGCGCAGGCCAATGAGCGCGTCTTGGTCACGACCCTCACCAAGCGCATGGCCGAGGACCTTACCGACTACTTGAACGAGCACGGGGTCAAAGTGCGCTACCTTCATTCCGACATCGAAACCGTCGAGCGCTCGGAAATCATTCGCGATCTGCGCTTGGGTAAGTTCGACGTCATCGTCGGCATCAATCTGCTGCGCGAAGGACTCGACATGCCCGAGGTGTCCTTGGTGGCCATCTTGGATGCGGACAAGGAGGGTTTCCTGCGCTCGGAAGGGTCGCTGATCCAGACCATCGGCCGCGCTGCGCGCAACATCCAGGGCAAGGCGATTCTGTACGCCGACGTGCGCACGGGCTCGATCGACCGCGCCATCGCCGAAACCGACCGGCGCCGCAGCAAGCAGATCGAGTTCAACGCCGCGCACGGCATCACGCCGCGCTCCATCGTCAAGGCCGTGGGCGATGTGATGGAGGGCGCGCGCTCGGTCCAGGAGCGCGAGCGTTACGATGCCGACGATGCGCCGGCCATGGCTCCCGAGCAGGCGGTGAAGCGCATCAAGAAACTCGAGGCCGAGATGATGAAGCTCGCGCGCAATCTCGAGTTCGAGCAGGCCGCGCGATTGCGCGATCAGATACAAAAGCTCCGTCATGCGGCATTCGGCGTACCCGATACGCGAACGGGCTAGGCGGCAGGCTGAAGCGAGGGATGTATGGCCAACAAGCAGAGTCAGTTCCCGGACGTCGATCTCGATAAGACCGACCAGCTCCCGATCCTGGCGGGCACCACCTCGGATCATGATGTCGAGGACGATGCGGTACGCCTCGACCACGACCCCACGGCGGTGTTGCCCGGCGTTGCATCGCTCGCGGCCGGCGCCTCGGATTTCGTGCGGCCCTCGAGCGTCGATCTGCCCTCGCTGGCCGAGAGCGTGCGCTCGGTGGAGGAGCGCATTACCCGGCAGAATGCGGAATTCGAGGCGCTGACTCGCGCCTATGAACGCTCGCGGGAAACCGAAGCGGCGGCGGTCGCACGCGCCAATGCCTTGGCGGTCGACTTAGGCTCGGCGCGCACGGCGCTCGAGGCGGAGCAGCGTCGGTTGCAGGACATGGACAAGACGCTGGCCGAGCGCAGCGCTGCGGTAGAAGCGGCCCGCGCGCGGGTCGAGGATGCTCTGCGTGAATCCGAGCGCCACCAGGGCGAGTCGCGCACGCTGCGCGAGTCGCTCGCGGCGCGCGAGACGGCCCTGACACAGGTGCTGCATTCGCTGGGTGAGCGCGATGCGCAACTCGCGCTGCTGCAGTCGGAGCACGCCAAGATCGTCCCGGTACTCGAGGCCAGCTCGAAATCCACCGTGCAGCTCGACGCGGAGCTGCAAAATTCACGCACTCGGGCCGACGCACTGGCGCTGGAGCTCAAGGCGAGCCGGGATGCGGAGGCGGCACTGGCGGCGCGGCTCAAACGCGCCGAGTCCGAAGTGGATGGAGCGCGGTCCGAAACGGCTGTCTCGAAGACCCAGGCCGTCTCTTATTTGGAGCTGTTGCAGACCCGCGAGTGGCGCCGTGGCTTCGATCAGACTCTATTCAGCGAATTGGACGCCCAGGTGGGCGCCGCGCACTTGGGGAGCAGCGCGCTCGAGTCGGAGCGGGAGCGCTTGGCGGCCCGGGTAGCTGCCTTGGAAGCGCAGTCGGCGGCGCAGCTTGCGGCCGCGGACGCAGAACAGGCCCGGATATCCGTGGAACTGGCGGCGCGCGACCGGACGATTGCCGAAGCGCGCGAGCGCGGCGGCAGCGATGCTAAACGAGTGGCGCAATTGCTGGAGGCCGCCGAACTGCGGCAGGCCGAACATGCCACGCAAATCGCGGCCCTGCGCGGCGAGCAGGCGGCGCAGATCGAGCGGCTGCAGGCCGAGGCGGAGACGCACGATCAGGAGATGACGGTGCTGATGGCGCACTTGCAGGAGGCGCGCCGGCCCATCCAATCGATCGAAGCCGACATCAAGCGCCTGACCGACGAGCTGGCGGCGAAGAGTGCCGCCTACGGCCAACTCGACGAGGAGTGCCGCAATTTGCGGGGCACCTTGGAGCGGACCCGCGGCCAGCTCGAGGAGCGAGAGTTTCTCATCCGCCGGCTGGAGCGCAGCGAAAGCAACAACGCCAATGTGCTGGGACGCATCCAGACCAGCATCGAGAGGCTGGGCTCGGTGCCGACCACGGGTACGGCGACCGGAGTCGCGGCGGAGTGGTCGGCGGAACTCATCAGGATCGACGGCGAGGCGCCGGTTACGCACGTGTTGTCGCGGCGCACGCGCATCGGCCGGGCCTCGGGGTGCGAATTGCAGATCGAATCCGGTTCGGTCAGCCGCCATCACGCGCTCATCGTGGTGGGTCCGCGCGAGGCCATCATCGAAGATCTCAACAGCACCAACGGAGTGATCGTGAACGGGCGCAAAGTGACGCGCCAGCCGCTCGCCGACGGCGACGCCGTGACCATCGGTGAGATTCAATTCCGCTATTTTGTGAGACCCGGCGCTCATTCGCCGGAGCCGAAGCCCGCGGAACCGCCCGGTTAGCGCGCGGGGTGCAATTTCACGCGAAATCCGGTATCTTTCGCGCCCTTCGAGCGCGCTTAGCTCAGCGGTAGAGCATCACCTTGACATGGTGGGGGTCAGTGGTTCGATCCCACTAGCGCGCACCACCCTTTGGTAACATGAGTCCATGCCCGTAATTACGCTTCCTGACGGAAGTCAGAAACAGTTCGATCGTGCGATCAGCGTAGCCGACGTGGCCGCGAGCATCGGTCCTGGGCTGGCCAAGGCCGCGCTCGCCGGCAGGCTGGACGGCGTACTGATGGATACCTCCGCCGTCATCGATCACGACGCGAAATTGAGCATCGTGACCGACAGGGATGCCGACGGGCTCGAGATCATCCGGCATTCCACCGCACACTTGCTGGCGAATGCGGTGCAAGAGCTCTTCCCCGA